>CALWWT010000130.1 GCA_944385325.1 uncultured Clostridia bacterium
AAGATCACTGTTTTCACCTACAAAGCCAAGAAGAACGAAAAGCGTAAAATGGGTCATAGACAGCCTTACACCCAGGTAAGAATCGACTCCATTAACGCCTGATTATGATTCGGGCAGAGTTTTTCTCTCAAGCTGGTCGTCTGACAGGCTTTTCGGTGTCCGGACATGCCGGATATGCCGATGCAGGTGATGATATTGTCTGCGCAGCCGTCAGTTCTGCGGTTCAGCTGACAGCAAACGGTATTACCGAAGTGCTCGGTGTCAAAGCCCGGGTGACTGCAAAAGGTGATACGGTTTTGCTGAAAATGGATTCTCTTCCGGGCGAAGACGCCGAGGCTTTTTTAAAAGCGCTGCGTCTGCACCTTGAGGTGTTGGCGGAAGATTATCCGAAGAATGTCAAACTTACTTGTACGGAGGTGTAACCCATGTTAAAGATCAGCATTCAGTTCTTTGCTCATAAAAAGGGCGCTGGTTCTACCAAGAACGGCCGTGACTCCGAGTCCAAGAGACTGGGCGTAAAACGTGCCGACGGACAGGCAGTTCTCGCCGGCAACATTCTGGTTCGTCAGCGTGGAACTCATATCCATCCCGGTGAAAACGTTGGCATCGGCAGCGATGACACTCTTTTCGCTCTGGTTGACGGAAAAGTCAAATTTGAACGTGTTGGCCGCGACCGTAAAAAAGTCAGCGTTTACCCCGCTCAATAAGAAAAGTCCAGAACCTCGGGCGTAATGCTCGGGGTTCTTGTTTTGGTTTTTGCACAAAGTTTTCCTTAAGCGTATACCCTCGAAAAAGCCGGGTATATCTAAAAGGGAAGACCCGAAGGCAGAAAGGAAAAATCCATGTTTATAGATCGTGCGACGATTTTTGTAAAGGCAGGAAACGGAGGCAACGGTGCCGTTTCGTTCCATCGTGAAAAATATGTGGCGGCAGGCGGACCAGACGGCGGCGACGGCGGACGGGGCGGTGACGTCATTTTTGTTGTTGACAAAAACCTGAACACGCTGGAGAAATTCCGTTATAAAAAGAAATATCAGGCAGAGCATGGGGCGCCCGGCTCCAGCCGCAACTGTACCGGACGTTCCGGACAGGATCTGATCATCCCGGTGCCGGAGGGAACAATTGTCCGGGAGGCGGAAACCGGGCAGATTATGGCTGACCTTTCGGGTATCGATCGTGTAGTTATCGCAAAGGGCGGAAAAGGCGGCGCCGGGAACCAGCATTTTGCGACCTCTACCCGTCAGATTCCGCGTTTTGCAAAACCGGGTGTTCCTGGGGAAAGCTTTACTTTGCAGCTGGAACTCAAGCTGCTGGCAGATGTCGGACTGGTTGGTTTCCCGAATGTCGGCAAGAGTACGCTGATTTCGATGGTCAGCGGCGCGAAGCCGAAGATTGCCAACTACCATTTTACCACGCTTTCGCCGATTCTGGGCGTAGTTGGTTATGGTGAGGAAGGCAAAACCTTTGTTATGGCAGATATTCCCGGATTGGTGGAAGGTGCCAGTGAAGGGGTTGGGCTGGGTCACGATTTTCTGCGCCATGTCGATCGCTGCCGGCTGATTATCCATGTAGTGGATGTCTCAGGTATTGAGGGACGTGACCCGATCGAGGATTTTGAGAAGATCAATTTTGAACTGCGCAATTTTGATGAGGAACTGGGTTCCCGTCCACAGATTGTTGCTGCAAATAAGTGCGATCTGGCTGATGAGGAACAAATTGAGCGGTTCAGAAAGTATATCGAGGAAAAGGGCATTCCGTTTTTTCCGATTATCGCTGCCAGCCGTACCGGTGTGCAGCAGCTGATCCAGGAAGTGATCAGTAAACTGCAAACCCTGCCGCCTGTCCGCGTTTACGAGACAGAGTATGTCCATGAACTGCCTAAGGCTGGGTTGGGTGACCGCTCCAAATACGAGATCACCGAGGAAAACGGCGTCTTTTATGTGGAAGCGGACTGGCTGGAGCAGATCCTTTCGACTGTCAATATGGACGACTATGCTTCTCTGCAATACTTCCAGCGGGTACTGCGCGATTGCGGTATTATTGACAAGTTGGACGCAATGGGTATTCAGGAAGGCCAGACGGTCGATATTTTTGGCTTCCAGTTTGAGTATATCCGCTGAGTAAAACGGAAAGGGGAGGACTGCTCTGGAAATTGCCAATATTACAAATCCCAAACAGCTTAGCCCATTGGTTTTAGCCTATATCGGTGATGCAGTGTACGAGCTGATGGTCAGGACAAAGATTCTTGAGTCGGGGAATGCGCCGGTTCAAAAGCTGCATCAGATGACGGTGCATCATGTCTGCGCTTCGGCACAGGCTGAAGGGTATCATCAGATAGAGACGTTACTGACTGAAGAGGAGTCGGCAATCTTTCGCCGGGGACGCAATACTCATAACAATATTCCCAAAAATGCAGACCCAGCAACCTATCGGGCAGCCACCGGTCTGGAAGCGTTGTTCGGATACTTGTATGTGAAGGGAGATACTTTGCGGCTGGAGCAGTTGTTTTCAATCATCTGGAATGACCGGTCGGAAGTATTGAATCATACGGAAAATTGACTTTTCTTTTGGAAAGGTGGTTTTCGTTGTGAAAAAAAGCAATTTGCGCGAGCTTCTTTGGGAAGCTTTGTTGATTATTATCGGAACGGTCGTGTACGCAGTCGGTCTTTACTATTTTGTGGAACCGAGCAACACCGCTCCCGGCGGCGTCAGTGGTATTGCTCTGCTGGTCAATTATTGTACAGGGTTTCCGATCGGTACGATGAGCGCACTGATCAACCTGCCGCTTTTGGTGTTGGGGCTGATATTTCTGGGCAAGGAGTTTGTCCTGAAAACATTATTGTCGGTTGCGAGTTTTACGGTGATTTATGACTATGTACTGACACCGCTGAAAATACCGGTGTATGACGGCGAACGGCTGATGGCCTGTATATTTGGCGGCGTTGTTACCGGTATTGGGCTTGGAATTGTGTTTTATGCCGCAGGCAGTACCGGCGGCACCGATATAATTTCTAAACTTGTGCATATGAAATTCCCGCATATGCAGCTGGGAAGGGCATTAATGTTTGTCGACCTGGTCATCGTGTTTGCGTCGATTATTGTCTACCGTTCTACCGAAAGCGCGCTGTATGCGATTATTGTTATTTTCGCTAATACCCAGATGATCAATCTGGTCGTATATGGCGGTGACAGCGGGCGGCTTTTGTATATTCTTTCCGACCGTTACCGGGAAATTACCGATGCGATCTTGTCGACGCTTGATCGCGGTGTAACGCTGCTGAATGGCGAAGGCGGCTATACCGGTGCGGATAAAAAAGTGGTCATGTGCGCTCTGCGCAAGACTGAGTACCATAAAGTCAAAAGACTGGTACACAATATCGACCCTAATGCGTTTATTATTGCTGCGGAGTCTTATGAAGTTATGGGCGAAGGCTTTAAGCCTGCTAATTCTGACAGTGAATGAGCATAAAACAAAGGAGACAGCCTGAAGGATCAGACTGTCTCCCTTGTGGGTGGATGGTTATTCCTGGGAACCGGAATTCTGCTTCATCGAGCTCTGGTTCATGGTAGAATTGTGGCTCTGCTGGTTCTGAGCGCCGCTTTTGCTCTGAGAACGCTGATTCTGAGCGTTCTGTGCACCCTGGGTGCGATGTTCATTATTTTTCATATTCATGCCATCCTTTCTGGATTTTGTAAACGGCTTTCGTTTACGCTGGTTAGTATGGACGTGCTTTCCCGAAATATACATCTATTATATAGAAAGGAAGATTTTTCATGTCTGGACATTCCAAATGGAACAATATCAAAAGAAAGAAAGAGAAGACCGACGGCGCAAAAGCCAAAATTTTTACCAAAATCGGTCGTGAGATCGCGGTTGCCGTCAAAATGGGCGGCGGTGACCCCAACAATAACTCTACCCTGAAGGTATTGATTGCCAAGGCGAAAGCAAACAATATTCCGAACGACAACATTGAGCGTGTCATCAAGAAGGCAGCGGGTGAAGGCAGCAAAAATAACTATGAGAACAACACCTACGAGGGTTACGGTCCCGGTGGTGTAGCAGTTATCGTTGAAACCCTGACCGATAACAAGAACCGTACCGCTGGTGATGTTCGTCACCTGTTTGATAAATTCGGCGGCAATATGGGTACCACTGGCTGCGTTTCCTTCGGCTTCCAGGAAAAAGGCGTTTTTGTTATCAACAACGAAGACGGAGATTATGATGAAGATAAGATCATGGAAGACGTTATGGAAGCAGGCGCCGACGACTTCTCGATGGAAGAAGGCAGCGTTGAGATCACCTGCGAGCCTTCTGCTTTTGGCGGCGTTCTGGAAGCATTGCAGGGCATGGGTTATGCATTTGAGACTGCTGAAGTCCAGATGGTTCCTAATAACTATGTTACCCTGTCTGACCCTGACCAGATCAAGATGATGGGTCTGATGCTGGAAAAGATGGAAGAAAATGATGATGTCCAGAACGTCTGGCATAACTGGGAAAACGAGGACGCTTACGAAGGTTAATTCTTTTCACAGAAAATCTGCTGGTATAACGCCGGCAGATTTTTTCTATTGTTTAGAAGGTGTTATGAGCAGCTGGAGATGAAAAATGCGCTTTTTCCTACTTGACAACTCTGCCGCTGCGTGTTAAACTGTAAATGTTAAATGCAATGACGGGGAGAGTATCCTCCGGGCAAGCCTGAAAGAGAGTTTCCGGTGCTGAAAAGGAAGCGGTTGTCCAGAGTGGGAAGGTAGCCCCTGAGCGGCGCACCGAAGCGCGGATTACCGCGGGTGAGATTGCGACAGGTTTCGCCTGTTACAGCGGAGCAGTATGTTTGTACTGGCAAAGACCGGTTGCCGTGAGGTGCCGGTGAACTGAAGTGGTAACACGAGTTTCTCGTCTTCAGAGGGTAACCCCTTGAAGACGAGTTTTTTGTTTTTCCGGTAAAATCCGGGAAAGGAGGCGAATGAAATGGCACTGGATGGCGCATTTCTCTGCACAATCCGCAAGGAAATCGAAGGCGCGCTGGGAAGCAGAATAGATCGGATTTATCAGCCTTCAAGGGAGGAAATCTGTCTGCTGCTCCGCTCAAAAGGCTGGTCAAGAAAACTTCTGCTGTCAGCCGCAGCAGATTCTCCGCGAATCCATTTTACGGCGCAGGAGATTGAAAACCCAAAATCTCCGCCGATGTTCTGTATGCTGCTGCGCAAGCATCTTTCGGGCGCAAAGCTGACGGCGGTCCGGCAGCTGGGAATGGATCGAATACTGTATCTTGATTTTGATACCCGTAATGAGTTCGGTGATCCGGTGACGGTGACAGTCGCAATCGAGATAATGAGCCGTTATTCCAATATCATCATTATCGACGGTGAAGGCAAGGTACTCGATTCCATCAAGCGAGTCGATCCGGAGATGTCCCGGGTAAGGACGGTATTGCCGGGCGTTGTTTATCAGGCGCCGCCTGCTCAGGGAAAACTGAACCTGCTGGATACTTCGCCTGAACAGATGGGTCAGATAAAGGAAGCAATTCTGACGGCAAAGGGTGTTGATCTGTCCAAAGCGATGCTGGCAGCTTTTGAAGGTTTTTCGCCGGTGCTGGCACGCGAACTGACGTTTGATATCTGCGGCAGCACCGAGCTGAACAAGCTGGAAATGACTGGTGAACAGTGGGAACTGCTGTACAGCAGGTTGTATGCTCTTAAGTCCGGGCTGGAAACAGGGGAAAATGACTACTGTATGCTCTGTGAAGAATCGGGGCGCCCGAAGGAATTTTCCTTTGTGCGGCTGGGTCAGTACGGCAGCCTGTATACCGTCCGTTCGTTTGAATCACCAGGTGCGCTGCTGGATGCGTATTATTCTGAACGGGTGCGGATGGAACGAATGAAGCAGCGCAGCAGCGATCTGCTCAAGCTGCTGACGACGCATAGTGAACGCCTGACCCGTAAAATCGCGCTGCAAAAGGAAGAACTCGCACAATGTGCCGAACGGGACAGCCTTAAGGAAAAAGGCGACCTGTTGTCTTCTTACATTTATCTTGTAAAAAAAGGCGACAGGGAAGTTACTGTTCAGGATTTTTATCATGACGGCGCTGATATTACCATTCAGCTTGACCCTGCGCTGACGCCGGTACAGAATGTCCAGAAATATTATAAGGAATACCGCAAGGCTGCTACTGCTGAAAAGCTGCTGACTGGGTTTATCGATGAGGCAGAAAAGGAACTTACCTATATCGACAGCATTTATGATGCTGTTTCCAGAACTTCCGGTGAAAGTGAGCTGCTGGAAATTCGTCAGGAACTGTCTGAACAGGGATATCTCAAACGATATTCTGCCAAAAACAGCAAGTTTGTTAAGGCGCAGCCGCCGCTGAGGTACCGTTCGTCTGATGGGTATCTGATCTGGTGCGGACGCAATAACAAGCAAAATGATAAACTGACCCTGAAAGAAGCAAGACCGGATGATATCTGGTTCCACACCAAGGATTTCCCCGGTTCCCATGTCATTCTGGTTACGGAAGGTACTCCGCTGGATGATATCCCGATCCGGACGGTTGAGGAAGCAGCAATGATTGCCGCTTATAATTCCCGGGCGCGTTCGGCAGCGCTGGTGCCTGTGCAGTATATCCAGGCACGACAGGTGCGTAAACCGGGCGGTGCAAAGCCGGGTATGGTGATATTTGACCATTACTTTGTTTTGTATATCACGCCGGATGAGGAAAAGGTCAACGCAATGCTGGAAAGCAGATAATCTTTGAGATTGTCCGCATGACCAGATGAATATAAATTGCCAATCAAAAGAAAGGATGAAAATAAATGCCCCGTAAAGAACTGGACAAGATCTATAACCCTAAGGACTTTGAGGGACGGATCTACCAAAACTGGGAAGAAAAAGGCTATTTTACTCCCCAGATCGATGAAAACAAAACGCCTTATACCATCGTGATTCCGCCGCCAAACATCACCGGTCAGCTGCATATGGGTCACGCGGTTGACAATACCTTGCAGGATATTCTGATTCGCTGGAGAAGAATGCAGGGATACTGCACACTCTGGCTTCCTGGTACTGACCATGCATCCATCGCAACCGAGGCGAAAATCGTTGAGGCGATGCGCAAAGAGGGCGTGACCAAGGAAGATATCGGACGCGATGGCTTCCTTGAACGTGCATGGGATTGGAAAAAACAGTACGGCGGACGGATTGTCACCCAGCTGAAAAAACTCGGCTCTTCCTGCGACTGGACCCGGGAACGTTTTACACTGGATGAAGGCTGTTCCAAAGCAGTTCTGGAAGTCTTCAACCGTCTGTATGAAAAAGGACTGATCTACCGCGGCAACCGTATGGTCAACTGGTGCCCCTGCTGCAAGACCTCCATCTCGGACGCAGAGGTTGAGTATACCGAACAGCAGGGTAATTTCTGGCACCTGCTCTATCCGGTCAAGGAAACCGGCGAGATGCTGGAATTGGCAACCACCCGTCCGGAAACCATGCTGGGCGATACCGCTGTCGCAATCAATGCGGAAGACCCTCGTTATGCCCATCTGCATGGCTGTCATGTCATTCTGCCGCTGCTGAATAAGGAAATCCCGATCGTATGTGACGAACATGCCGACATGACCAAGGGTACCGGTGTCGTAAAGATTACGCCTGCGCATGACCCCAACGACTATGAAGTCGGTCTGCGTCATAATCTGCCGATCGTCCGTGTCTTTACCTACGACGGACATATGACCGGCGCTGAAGAAAAGGCTGCGGCAGATGAACTGTTTGCCACCGGTAAGGCTGCGGCAAATGAACCCGAAGTCCTCGATTGCGGCAAGTACGCCGGCATGACCACGATGGAAGCCCGCAAGGCGATTGTTGCCGATCTGGAAGCAGGCGGATTCCTCAAGGAAATTGAACCGCTGACTCATGAAGTCGGTACCTGCTACCGCTGCCATACGACCATTGAGCCGATGGTATCCAAACAGTGGTTTGTCTCGATGAAAGAACTGGCACAGCCGGCAATTGAAGCAGTCCGCGGCGGCGATATCCGCTTTATTCCCGAACGTTTCAGCAAGAACTATTTCCACTGGATGGAAAATATCCGTGACTGGTGCATTTCCCGTCAGCTTTGGTGGGGTCACCGGATTCCGGCATTCTACTGCGACGACTGCAATGAAACGGTTGTAACCCGTGAGGCAAATCCTGTCTGCCCGAAATGCGGCAAGCCGATGCGTCAGGACCCGGATACGCTGGACACCTGGTTCAGCTCGGCTCTGTGGCCGTTCTCGACGCTGGGATGGCCGGATGAGACAAAGGATCTTGACTATTTCTATCCGACCAGCACACTGGTTACCGGCTATGATATCATTACTTTCTGGGTTTCGAGAATGATCTTCTCAGGGCTTGAATATATGGGCAAAAAACCGTTCAGCGATATCTTTATCCATGGTCTTGTCCGCGACAGTCAGGGACGCAAGATGAGTAAATCGCTCGGCAACGGTATTGACCCGCTGCAGGTTATCGATGAGTATGGTGCGGACGCACTGCGCTTTATGCTCGCTAACGGCACCAGCCCCGGAAACGATATGCGTTATGGCGATGATAAGGTGAAGGCTGCCCGTAACTTTGCAAATAAACTATGGAATGCGTCCCGCTTTATCCTGATGAACCTGTCGGATGAGATTGAAAAGCCGGAACTGCCGGATGAACTGCTGATGGAGGATATGTGGCTGCTGAGCAAGTACAATTCTGTCGTCAAGACGGTCAATGACAATCTCGAAAACTATGAGCTGGGCGTTGCTTCTCAGAATGTCTATGACTTTATTTGGGATGTCTTCTGCGACTGGTATATCGAGATTTCCAAGGCAAGACTGAACGCTGGCGGACAGACTGCGCTCAATGCACAGAAGGTGCTGGTTTACGTTATGTCTGGTATCCTGCGGCTGCTGCATCCGTTTATGCCGTTCATTACCGAGGAGATTTGGCAGGCTATCCCGAATGACTGCGAGACGATCATGCTGGCTTCTTTCCCGGCTTACGATGAAAAACTGAACTTTGCCGGTGAGGAGGCTGAATTCCAGCGGATTATGGACGCGATCAAAGCTGTCCGCAATATCCGCACCGAAAAGAACGTTCCGCCGTCCAGAAAGGCTCATGTATATATCGAGACTTCTTATGGTGAAACTTTTAAAAAGGGTGTTGCTTTCTTTGAACGGCTCTGCTCAGCTTCGGGTGTGACTGTTGAGGAAACCGTATCGATTGAAAATGCTGCTGTCGGCGTTACCGATTCGGCAAAGATTTTCCTGCCGCTGGGTGAACTGATCGACCGTGAAAAGGAACTTGCACGCCTGCATAAGGAGCAGGAATCCTGTCAGAAGGATATTGATATTATCTCCCGCAAACTGGGGAATGCAGATTTTGTTGCCAAAGCTCCTGAGAAGGTTGTCGCCAATGAAAAGGCGAAACTTTCCCGTGCACAGGATCGTATGCAGAAGATTCTGGAATCGATTGCTGCAATGCAGTAATCACTGCAGGTATAATTATATAAACTAAAGTTGGTCCTGGCAGGCTGGAGAGGGGAGAAAAGCCCAGTTTTCGGTCTGCCGGGCAGCTTTTGAAAAAAATAAGAAGAAATTGGATTTTTTTGAAAAAAAGCGTTGACAAAATTACCTTTATCTGTTATAATCATATTCGTCGCTGAGAGACAAACAACTGAAATGAAAAAACTTCAAAAAAGTTTGAAAGCTTCAGAAAAAAGTCTTGACAAAATAAGGTTAGCGTGATATAATATAAAACGCTTCTGAGTGAGACAGACATCTGAAAGAAAAGAATTTCAAAAAAGTTTGAAAAACTTCAGAAAAAACTCTTGACAAAGCGAAAACGATGTGATACAATGCAAAACGTCGCTGAGAGAAATCAAGAGCTCAGTCGAAAGAAACTTGAAAAGACAGATATGCGGGTGTAGTTCAATGGTAGAATCCCAGCCTTCCAAGCTGGTCGCGTGGGTTCGATTCCCATCACCCGCTCCACAAGAAAGCACAATGTGTTTTCGGTATTGCGCCAATAGCTCAGCTGGATAGAGCAACTGCCTTCTAAGCAGTAGGTCGAAGGTTCGAGTCCCTCTTGGCGCGCCATATATGGTGGGTATAGCGCAGTTGG
>CALWWT010000131.1 GCA_944385325.1 uncultured Clostridia bacterium
GGCGTGACCTTTTCGGGCGGAGAACCGTTTTGTCAGGCTGGCGCTTTTGCAGGACTTGCCAAAATGGTGCATGATATGCCGGGCAACCTCGACGTGACCTGCTATTCCGGCTGGACGTATGAGCAGCTGGTGGAAAAAGCAGAAAAGGAACCGGATGTCGCAGCACTGCTTCGGGAATGCGATTATCTGGTGGATGGGCCGTTTATTCTGGCGGAGCGGGATCTGACGCTGCGTTTCCGTGGGTCGAAAAACCAGCGGTTTCTGGATCTCAAAAAGAGCCAACTTGCAGGAATTGCCGTTGCGGCAGATGAATAAACGGGAGTATGATCTGTTCAGAATGGAGGACGTATGTCTATGATTAAAGCATCTGTTCCCAGCAGAATATGTCTGTTTGGTGAGCATCAGGATTATCTTGGTCTGGAGGTCATTGCAGCTGCAATTGACCTGCGTTTTACCGCGTCGGTTACATCCAGAGAGGATAACCTGCTGCGGATCAAAATCCGTGACCGTGCGCTGTCGGGACTTTTGGAGGTCAATCCGGGACTGTATCAGGAGTATCAGCTGGATTTGTCCCGTCCGCAGGTGTATGAAGGACCGCGTGATTACTTCCGGTCGGTGGTCAATGTCCTGACCCGTGCCGGATACAGCTTAAAGGGTGCCGACGTGGTGCTCGATTCTGAGATACCAATTGGAAAGGGAATGTGTTCCTCGACCGCGATGGTCATGGCGCTGATGGCAGGACTTGCGGCGTACGCAGGCAAAGCACTGGAACCGATGGAACTTGCGCGCTTCGGCTGGCAGGCGGAGGTTGCCGAGTTTGGTGAACCGGGCGGCATGATGGACCACTATGCCGGTGCGCTGGGCGGAATCCTGCATCTGGACTTTTCGGATGGAGTACGAGTGGAGAAAATGCCGGATGTATTAAAGGAAGATATCATCCTGTTTGACTCGATGCAGGAAAAGGATACCCTTGCGGTACTGCGCAGTGCAAAGACGCCTTCAGTCGAAGGCTTGAAAGTGCTGGGCGCCTATGGCGTGCATTCGGTGCGCGATCTGGCTGAGAATCCTGCGCTGGAACGGAAAATCGGGATGCTGCCGGAGGAGATGGCACGCCGGGTACGCGCCAATGTCGACAACTACCGGCTCCAGCGAATGGCTTACCGGATGCTTATGTCCGGTGAATCGAGCGGACGGCAGCTGGGCGGGCTGCTCAACCGGCATCAGACCAACTTGCGGGAGGGTCTGGGTATCTCTACCCAAAAGATCGACCATATTCTTGAAATGGCACTGGCAAAGGGTGCATACGGCGGCAAGATCAACGGCAGCGGCGGCGGCGGATGCGTTTACTGCTATGCGCCTAAAGAAAAGAGCGAGGATATCCTTAAAGCGGCAGCGGAAAACGGGATCCCGGCAAAACGCCTTTTGATCACCGATGGCGTGCGGATTGAGATAAAGTAAATAATTTTGCAATACAGGAAAGGACGCGGTTATGATGACGATTCAGCAGATGATTGATAAAATAATTGCATATCACCCTGATTTGGGTGAACGGGAAACCTGTGATTCTATTAAATGCGGAGACCCATCGGCACCGCTCAAGGGGATTGCCGTATGCTGCGCGCCGACCTATCCTGTATTGCAGCAGGCGGTAAAGAACGGGTGCAATCTGGTGGTATGCCATGAGCCGCTGTTTTACAGCCATATGGATACCACCGACTGGATGCAGCAGGACCCGGTCTACCGGAAGAAATACCAGCTGATCGAAGAAAATGGGCTGGTGGTTTTCCGTGACCACGATCATATCCATGCCCATGATCCGGACGGGATCTATACCGGTGTCATGAAACAGCTGGGATGGGAAGAATACCGCGCCGATACCGGACGAAGACCGATGTTTTATCGTCTGCCGGAGATGGATGTTTCAGAGCTGGCAGCGTTTTTAAAAGGGAAGCTTTCGATGCAGACGGTGCGGATTATCGGGCAGACTGGCGGAAAAGTTTCCCGTGTCGCCTATATCGGCGGAGGAAACCTGTCGTTTGATGATACGAATACCAGGATGATGATGGGTGAGACGGAGGTCATGATTGCCGGCGAACTGATCGACTGGACGGTCATGAGCTATGTACGGGACGCAGCCGAGATGGGTTTGCAGAAAACCATTATCCAGCTGGGGCATTTTAACAGTGAGGAACTGGGAATGAAACAGGCGGCTGTCTGGATTTCCGGACTGGCTGGCGAAGAAATTCCAGTCAGCTGGATCGCGGCTGGTGAGCCTTACCGTTATTTATAAGAAAGGAAGATAGATACGGTTACATTGATTCGCAACTGTGATTTATATGCGCCCGAACATCTGGGGTTATCTGATATCCTGATCGCAGGCGGCAAAATAGAGGCGGTCGCAGCTGCCGGGCAACTGGATTTTGTTTATAATGGCGCAGAGGTGCTGGATGCCGGCGGTAAAACCGTCATCCCGGGTCTGATCGATCTGCATGTCCATGTGACCGGCGGCGGCGGGGAACAGGGCTTTGCGTCCCGTGTGCCGGAGAGCCGGATGGAGGATATCGCGGCAAGCGGCGTGACGACGGTACTGGGGCTGCTTGGGACAGACGGCATTACCAGAAGTCTGGAAAATCTGTATGCAAAGGTATCCGCACTGAATGAGGAGGGCATTTCCGCCTACATGCTGACCGGTTCCTATTCACTGCCGTCCGCGACGCTGACCGGACGTATCGACCGGGATATCGCACTGATCGGACCGTGCATCGGCGTCAAGATGGCGCTGTCTGACCACCGCAGTTCCCACCCGGATGTGCGGATGCTGACCGATGCCGCAGCCGAGGCGCGGATGGGCGGATTGATTTCCGGGAAAAAAGGGCTGGTCACCATCCATATGGGCAGTGGTGACGGTGGACTTAAACCGCTGTTTGAGATGCTGAAAGAATCCGATCTTCCGGTTGGTAATCTGCTGCCGACCCATATCGGCAGGACGGACGCGCTGTTTGCCGAGGGACTGGAACTGATTCGGATGGGCGGCAATATCGACCTGACCGGCGGCGAGGGTGAAGCGGCTGATCGGATCTTTGCAGCGGAGCGGTCTGGCGCCGATCTGTCAAAGATCACCGTTTCCAGCGATGGCTACGGCAGCCAGCCGCGGTTTGACGCGGAGGGGAACTGTATCGGTCTGGGTTGGACGGGTACAGGTGTGCTGATGGAAGAACTGCAAGAACTGGTCAATCGCGGAATGCGGCTGGAAATGGCGCTTCAATTCTTTACCGTCAATGCAGCTGCGAGAATGGGTCTGTCCGGACAGAAAGGGCAGGTCATTCCCGGCATGGATGCGGATATGGTGGTATTGGATAACGGATTTGAAGTATATGGTGTATTTGCGCGCGGCAGAAAACTGCGTTGGGAAGGCAGTCAGCTGATCAGAGGATATTTTTGCTGATTTTTGAAATTAATTGAAAAAAATGCTTGACAACTGGATGAGTCTGTGGTAATATATATGTGTTGCCGTGAGAGCGGGCGACAAAAACTGAATAAGCGCCACTAGCTCAGCTGGATAGAGTGTTTGACTACGAATCAAAAGGTCACAGGTTCGAGTCCTGTGTGGCGCGCCAAAGCAGCGTGTATCATGTAATTGGTACACGCTTTTTGCTTTATATTGACAGTTGACAGCATTGAATGGTTATGCTATAATTTTCTGGTAACTCAATAGGATGACGCACTTCTGCCGCCGGGTAGGAGTGGATAAACGTCGGAGCTTTTTTTGTCGGTAGGCCTTTGCAGACAAAAAGGGTTCCGGCTTTTTTATTGGTCATAATCTGGTGAATGGAGGAAGAAAATGGAACTTGCAAAATGCCGCAGGGAGTTTGCGCGTTATGCAAGCCTGAATGTAATGGGAATGGTAGGGCTTTCCTGTTATATTCTGGCAGATACCTATTTCGTCTCCGCTGGTCTGGGGACGAATGGCCTTGCCGCGCTGAATCTGGCAATACCGGTGTACAATTTGATTCATGGGTGTGGGCTGATGTTGGGGATGGGCGGTGCGACGCGGTATTCGATTCTGAAAAACGGCGGTGACGGCAGTGAAAGCCGCGGAGTTTTTACCCATACGGTGCTGATGGGGATGGCATTCATGCTGGTATTTGTGCTGGCTGGCGTATTCGGCGCGTCAACGATTGCCAGTGTTTTGGGCGCTGAAGGCGAGATCTTCGGGATGACACGGACCTATTTGCAGGTATTGCTGATCGGTGCGCCGGCGTTTATGCTGAATGATATCCTGATCTGTTTTGTTCGCAACGATTCGGCGCCGCAGCTGTCGATGGCGGCGATGCTGAGCGGAAGTTTTTCCAATATCCTGCTGGATTACATTTTCATTTTCCCATTTGGACTGGGGATATTTGGTGCGGTCATTGCAACGGTCATGTCAGCGTGCATCAGTATTCTGGTGGTATCCACCCATCTGTTCCGCAGAAGGAACAGCTTCCACCTCTGCCGGTGCAGCCGGGACTGGAAGCTGTGCGGTACGATGATTGGATGCGGACTGCCGTCCTTTGCGGCGGAGCTGTCAGCGGGTGTGGTCATGGTCGTATGGAATATGATTTTGCTGGGACTGGGCGGAAATGTGGCAGTTGCGGCGTATGGCGTGATAGCCAACCTGTCGTTGGTGGTACTGGCGATTTATACCGGCATCGCGCAGGGTATCCAGCCGCTGATCAGCCGCTATTATGCGACCGGTGAGAAAATGAAACAAAACGCCGTCTTCCGTTATGCCGTCATAACGGTGATGGTGCTGTCAGCCGCCGTATATCTGCTGTTAGGGTTATTTGCCGACCCGGTTGCAATGATCTTCAACAGTGCGCGGGATACACAGCTTCAGCAGATCGCCGTACAGGGAATCCGATTGTATTTTACCGGTGCGTTTTTTGCGGGGCTGAATATCCTGCTTGCCACCAATCTGGCTGCATCCGACCAGCCGGGTCCGGCAAACCTGATGTCGCTGATGAGAGGGTTTGCGGTGGTCATTCCGATGGCGTTTGTCATGTCCCGGCTGTGGGGAATGAACGGGCTTTGGCTGTCGTTTATGGTATCAGAAGGGATTACGGCGGCTGTCGGCATTCGTGTATGGCTGGGCACAAAATTTGGTAAAAAATCAGCTTGATGACAAAGACCCACTCCTCGGAATTTTCCGGGAGTGGGTCTTTTGCGGATATGTCTGCATCGTTTGCAGCTGAGATTTTTAATTCAATTGCTTTTTATTCCGATATGCCGAATTTCGGACGGAATCTGCGAAAGACAAAGAAGGAAAGCGTAACGGTCAGTATGTCTGCTGTTACCTGTGACCAGACGATTCCGTACATTCCGATGAGCGTATTCAGAATAAACAGCATCGGGATATTGAAAACCAGCCATCGGGTCACACCCAGAAACAGGGATATTCTTCCTTTTCCAAATGCCTGAAAAAGATACACGGTGAAAAAGCTCAAAAACATCAGTGGGGTAGCCAGTACCCGGCCCCGCAGGAAATCGGAAGCCAGACGCACCGTCTGCGCATCTCCAATAAACAGTCCGGCAAACTGAACCGCGAACAGCTCGTACAGCAGAATGCTGATGCCCGCAATCGTAAGACCCAGGATACAGGAAAGTCGGATGGTATCATTCATGCGCTTTTCATTTCGCGAAGCGTAATTATATGCAACCAGCGGCAGCATCCCCTGACAGATACCGATTCCTACATTGAGCGGGAACCGTTCGACTTTCAGTACGATGCCGATTGCTGCCAGCGCCAGGTCATGATAGGAGACCATCAGCTTGTCGATAATAACGTAGTCCAAATCGAACAGAAGTGTTGCAATGGCAGACGGAATTCCAACACCAAAAACCGCGATGATATTGCTTTTTTTCGGCAAACCGTTGCGTATGGAAAAGGTGATAATGGAGTTTTTCCCAAGACGCAGTAGTACGATGATGAAAAAGAGCAGCGCAACACAATTGGACAGGCAGGTCGCGATTCCGGCACCGAGTACCTCTGAGCCTTCCGGCAGCAGTACGAACATAAACAGCGGATCGAGCGCAATGTTGAGCAGACCGCCCAGGATAATTCCGCCGCTGGCTTCCTTTGAAAGACCGATGCTGCGGACAAGGTTAGCCAATACATTGGAAAGCACCGTCGGAACAGCTCCCAGTACAATGACAAGGGAAGCGTATTGCCTGGCGTATTCGTAGGTATTGCCGCCGGCTCCCAGAAGGTTCAGGATCGGGCGCATAAATACCGCGATGGTGATGGAAAAGGCGGCAGCAATCAGCAGGGCTATGTACAGCGAAAATGCACTGACGCGTCTGGCTTCCTCCTTTTCAGAGTGTCCCAGCAGTCTGGAAATCAGCGACCCGCCGCCAATCCCTGCCAGTCCGGCAAAACACAGCGTGATGTTGAAGACCGGCAGGATCAGGGAAGTGCCAGCGACCATGTACGGGTTGTTGGTTTGTCCAACAAAAAACGTATCCGCCATATTGTAGATCAGGACGATCAGCTGGCTTGCAATCGCCGGTATGATCATCTTTCGCAGCGCGGTTGGGACTGGCAAATCGCGGAAAATATCTTCTTTTTGCATTTTCATTGTCAATTCACCCAAATCATTCCATTAATTGTAATATAAGTGAACCCCCTGGACGTCAGGGGGTCATTTTATGACCGAGGGAGCATTCCAATTGCCGTGACCTTCGTTCAAAAGACAGGCGGCTGGTCATCCTCATAGGCTTCCAGCTTGAATACCACGGGGCGGACGCCGTCATTGCAGCAGGCGATATGCACCAGATCATGTCCGAATACCTTTCCGCCGCCGGCAAGAGTAGTTGCCTGGAGACAAATTGCCTGCCAGGCCATGGCGCAGAATCCCTCCGGGCATTCGTTGCCGAATGGTCCGCCAGTCAGGAATACATCTCCTTCTTTCATTATTTCACAGGGACCAAAATTTGGGAAGGCGATATACTCCGCGGCAAGGTCGTCATAAAATTCCCGCTTGAGTACAGTGATCTTACATTTTTTCATATAACCACACTCCTTAAGAATCGACTCCTTAGGGACTGTGACGTCTTCAAGGAGAGTATTATACAATCAGCATACCACAAAAAGCCGGATTCGTCCATAGATTTGGATAAAAAGCCTATAGGCAGCGAAACCTGTCGGCTTTCTAATACTCTATCCCGGTGAATGTACATAATGCTGATAGCTGTAAGCCGGTGCCGGTACTTTCGTTCTAATCCTGCTGCGCCTTTGCTGCCTGGAATTTCTTCAGCTTGACCTTGGCAGGTTCGTACCGCTCTGTTATTCAGTAATAGCAATTTACAGTAAAAAAAAGGTACTGCATATTTAAGCGATACCGCAGTCTGTCGAGAAACGTTGTTTGGGATTGGTGAATCGACTGCTCAAGATTGAACAAACCCTTTTTAGAGAACAGCAGGTCCAGGGGCGCAGCCCCTGGGCGCGCCTTTGGCGCGCAATCTCTAAAA
>CALWWT010000132.1 GCA_944385325.1 uncultured Clostridia bacterium
CGGGTGCTGGACTTTAACCAGACTTCGGGACGGGAACTATTGCGGCAGATGAAAAAGTCCGCTTCGCTTCCCATTTTTCATTCCATGGCGCAGTTGGAACAGTCTTTTCCGGAATACGCCGCAGTAGAAAAACGGGCAACACAGCTTTTTAACCTCTGCTGTCCTGCGATCTGCGATGTGACCGAATACCCGAAAATTGTCCCCTGGCAGGATACTGCCGGTCAGTAAATTACCATACCTAAAAATAACGGAGCACAGCTCCGAACAGACTGTCGAAAAAGTTTAGGTTATAAGCGGCTTATTCAGAAGTCCTACAGTTTGCAAGTACACTGTAAGTTTTTTAAAGCAGATCCAGGGGCGGACGGTTCGCGTTGCAAACAGGCTTTCTGGGAAAGCCTGCCCTGGGCGCGCCTCTGGCGCGCAATCCCTAAAAAAACGTAGCCGTTGGCGCGGCAGGCGGCAACGGCGGACAAAAATCAGAAAAATTGATTTTATCGACAAGCTGAACGGAGTACAGCTCCGAAGCAATAAAGGCAGAAAGGATTTTTGACATGATTTCAATTGCCATCGACGGCCCTTCCGGGGCTGGAAAAAGCACCATCTCCCGTACTGTAGCTGAGAAACTGGGCTATCTGTATGTGGATACCGGCGCACTCTACCGTACCATCGGGCTTTTTGTCCTGCGCAATGGCGGTGACCCGAAAAATGAAACGCAGGTCGCGGCTCTGCTGCCTCAGCTGAAAGTCGACATGGGATATGAAAACGGCATCCAGCAGATGTTTTTGCAGGGAGAAAATGTGACCGATCAGATCCGTACTCCTGAGGTTTCGATGGCAGCATCCGGCGTATCGGCACACGGTTGTGTACGGGCATATCTTCTGGATTTACAGCGCCGGCTTGCACGGGAAAATAATGTTATTATGGATGGACGGGACATCGGAACGGTCGTCCTGCCCGATGCGGATGTCAAAATCTTTCTGACGGCTTCGTCAGAAGTCCGGGCAAAGAGACGTTTTAAAGAACTGACGGCAAAGGGTGAAAAGACAACCTTTGAAACCGTACTTGAGGATGTTGAAAAAAGGGATTACGCCGATATCCATCGGGCGCTTTCTCCTCTTACCCAGGCAGAAGACGCGGTCGTCGCGGATACTTCTCAGCTTGATTTTGCAGAATCGGTGACATTGATACAAAAAATTATCACCGATCACCTCTCGAAAAAAATGGTCTGAAATCTCTGACCGCTCCCAGAAGTTAAGGAAGGTACCCGAAATGTTATTTTATAGAATAGCCCGTGCAGCCACTTATGTCGTATCCAAAATCCTGTATAAGGTTCGGTATGAAGGTTTGGAAAATGTTCCCACCGATCGCGGATTTATCCTTTGTTCCAATCATATTTCCGCTTTTGACCCGATCCTGATCGCGGTCAAACTTAAACCCCAGTGTTTTTTCATGGCAAAGGAAGAACTGTTTGAAAACAAACTGCTCAGCCCGATCATCCGTGGACTTGGCGCTTTTCCGGTCACCCGCGGAAAAGGCGATACCGCCGCGATTGAAAAAGCGGTCGAATATGTCAAAAACGGCAAGGTAGTCGCCATCTTCCCGGAGGGACACCGCAGCCAAGACGGGAAACTGCAAAAGCTTAAGTCCGGCGCCGTTGTCATTGCTGCTGAGACGGGTATGGGGTTGCAGCCGTGCATTATCAAAAAGGGTGAAAAGCATGGTCTGCGGACGCCTGTGGTCATCCGATACGGCAGCTTTATCACCCACGAACAGCTGGCACTGACAGGGAAAGTTCCTTCCCAGATCAGGGCTGCCAACAAGCTGCTGACGGCTTCGATGGAAAAGATGCTGGAGGATATCCATGTCTGAAATTTGTAATTTGCAGAATACCAATACTTCCGGCAAGGATTCCCACACCATTACCCTTGCTTCCTCTGCCGGTTTTTGCTACGGTGTCAAACGGGCGGTCGACCGCGCTTTTGAAATTGCCAGGCAGTCTTCCGATGCGGTAACGCTTGGTCCCATTATCCATAATCCGCAGATCGTCCAACGGCTGCATGACCTCGGTGTACCCAGCGTCGCTTCTCCAGAAGAAACCCATCCGGGACAGACGGTCATCATCCGCTCCCACGGCGTTCCCCAGTCGGTCTATGACCAGCTTGATGGGCGTAATATTGTTGACTGCACCTGTCCGCATGTCGCCCGCATCCACCGGATTGCCCGGGAAGTCACCGAGCAGGGAATGGTCCTGCTGATTGCCGGAAACCCCGCACATCCGGAAGTCCAGGGAATTGTCGGGCACGCAAAAGGTGAAGTGCATGTCTTTCAGGATGAAAAAACTCTGACGGAAATACTTGACAGATTGCGTAAAGAAAACAAAAAGGATATTGCTGTTGTTCAACAAACAACATTGAGTCATTTGTTGTGGAAAAATTTACAAAGCATTATTGAAAAGCACTATACAAACGTCAAAAAATTTGATACAATATGTAACGCAACAAATTTGCGGCAGCAGGAAGCTGTCGCTCTGGCGCAAAAATCCGACCTTATGATTGTCATCGGCGGGCGCGAAAGCTCGAATACACAAAAACTTTACGAAATTTGTGCCCAAAACTGCGAAACTATAGCCGTTGAGACAAAATCAGAACTTGACAAAACACGGATTTTACGCCATAATAATATTGGCGTTACTGCCGGTGCTTCTACCCCGGCTGATATAATCAAGGAGGTTTTAACAACCATGAGTGAAATTCTGGAAAATCAGGAAGA
>CALWWT010000133.1 GCA_944385325.1 uncultured Clostridia bacterium
TTTTTAGGGGTTGCGCGCCGTAGGCGCGCCCAGGGCTGCCGCCCTGGACCTGCTTTCCGTCCTATGGCAAACTTTGGATGAGTTTTAGCGATTTTCAAAATTCTCAAAAATGTTTTTCGACACTCTATAGCGAGCCACGCTCATGGAAGTGAGCTGTGGCTCGCTTTTTATATATCAGGGCTCACCCATATTGTTTCCCGCTCTTTTGAGCGCCGGAGGCTGGGTGTGGGATGCCGCTCCCCGCCCCGTTTCGTTCTGACCCACTGGCCTGAACGAAACGAAAGGAGCTTATCTTCCGAAACGCAAAATGCCGGAAATGCTTGATATTCCAAGCAATTCCGACATTTGCGAAGTGGTGCCAAGATAATCAGAAAATCGGTAGAACTTTTTTGAGAAAAACGCCCATCATCTTGGTGGATGAAGCAGAAGCGGCGCTGGATAATGAAACTGCCAATGCGGTATTGCAGACAATACTGGATATGAAGAGTACCATGCGTATCGTGGTCACACACCGACTGGATGCGCCGATCATGCGGCAGTATGATGAAATATTGGTATTGCATAACGGCAAGATAAAAGAAACAGGAACGTTTGAACAACTGCTGGAACAAAAAGGTTACTTCTATTCACTTTACCGTATTTCGCAATAATGGACAGGTTTTCTGCTGTTTTTTCATGATGCAACCCTCAGTTGACAAAATGCACCGGGCGGATGGTTGTGCTGCAACCACTGTTTTTGGTATACTGAAGCCGAACCAGATAAAAGGAGGTTTTCACTATGACCATTGCCGAAAGAATCCAAATGCTGAGAAAACAAAATGGTCTTTCCCAGGAGCAGCTTGCTGAACAGCTGGGCGTTTCCCGTCAGGCGGTTTCCAAATGGGAGAGCGGACAGAGTTTTCCGGAGCTGGATAAAATCATCCTGATGAGTGACCCTTTTGAAACGACAACCGATTATCTTCTCAGGGGAACGCAGCCCCAACCGGATGCTGTCGCAGAAAATATTGATGTTGCACTTGTCTGTGCGGGTGCAGGTACCATTCTCAACGGAATAGCACTGATTGCCGCAATTATGATCTGGAAGGTATGGCAGACAGGTCCGTCAGTCGGTATTGGACTGATTGTAATGCTGATAGGAACGGGAGTGTTCCTGGCAGGACAGGTGGTAGGCGGTCAGCACAGCCAAAATGCAAGACAGGTATTTATCCTGCCAAATGTCTGGATTTTGTCGTTTATTCCGTTTTGCTGCGTCTTCAATATTCTGGACGGGCTTGCGGAAGGGTATACCGGCCTGATCGCACCGGTTCCGATGATGGGAAATTCCATTCAAGTGTATGTCCTCTGCTGCATCGGTTATATCGCGGTATGCATAGTGACAGATGTGATACTGGCAAAAAAATTCAGACAGTAAAAAAGGCTGTCGATAAAATCCGACGTGCATATTCTTCATCCGCCATTGCTATGCTTTGCTTGGGGAAATGGCTTCGACAAGCTCAAAGGCTGTTGATGCGGTTGTTTTACCGTATCAACAGCCTTTTTATCTGCATGTTTCCTGCGTCATCAGGGGAAAGTAAGATCTGCAATCCAGGAGCGCATATACTGCGCCGAGCGGGGAAGTCAGGCTGGGTCGCCGGGCTCCTGAGGCGTGGTAGCAGGTTGGCAATCAGGGAGCGGAGACGCTTCGCCCGGGTCAAGGGAAACAGCCTCGATAAAGTACCGCGGACGGTCTTTCACTTCCTCATAGATTTTTCCGATATACTCGCCGGTCAGTCCCAGTCCGCACAGAATCAGTCCGCACGCCAGCCAGATGGAAAAGAGTATCGCGGCGGTTCCGGTCAGACTTCCGGTCACCAGCTGGATAATCAGCAGTACCAGTCCTGCCACCAGACTTCCGCCGGTAATGAAGAGCCCCAGCCCGATCAGCATTGATACCGGTCGCAGGGAGAATGAGGTGATGCCATCCCATGCAAGCGCCAGCATCTTTTTGAGCGGGTATTTGCTTTCACCGGCAAACCGTTCGGTCCGGGCATAGGTGACGGTGGAGGTTTTATAGCCGATCTGTGGGACAATGCCGCGCAAAAACAGGTTGACTTCCCGGTAGGAAGAAAGTGCTTCCAGCGCCCGTGCACTCATCAGCCGGTAGTCGGCGTGGTTGAAGACCAGTTCCACGCCCATCTTCTGCATGACATGATAATACCCTTCGGCAGTGAACCGCTTAAAAAAGGTGTCGGTGTCACGGGAAGAACGGACACCGTATACGATGTCGCTTCCGGCAGTGAAGTCTGCGACCATTCCGTCAATGGCATTGATATCGTCCTGCAAATCGGCGTCGATCGAAATCGCACAGTCGCACAGTCCGCGTGCGGTCATTAAGCCTGCCAGTACCGCGTTTTGATGTCCGCGGTTTCGGGAGAGTTTGACGCCAGCAAACAACGGGTCGGCATGGGTCAGCGTCTCGATCATCTCCCAGGTACGGTCGCGGCTGCCGTCGTTGACAAACATAATCCGGCTGCGCGGAGAGATTTTCTTTTCAGCGATCATGGCGCGCAGTTTTGCCCGCATCCGTTTGGCGGTTTCCGGCAGGACTTCTTCCTCATTATAACAGGGGACTACCACATATAATACCGGGCAGTCACGATTTTGCTTGATCTGATCCATTGGTTTGGTCAACGTCCTTTCTTTTAGATGGTATCGTCCTCGGGCGGCGTCTCCTTTTTCCTGTACAGGGTACGCGGACGGCTGCGCAGATGGTTGGCTTCCGAAAGGATGGTGCGGATGTAGGCGCCTTCCAGCGGAATTTCCTCGATCTTGCAGCTGAGCGCGCCATGACGGTTGCGGCGTGCAAATAAAAGCGCCGAACGCGGGCTGAATCGCCGTACCAGCCATAGGTAGATGCCCCAGAAGATAAACGCGCCCAGAGTGATCAGACAGCCGGTGACCAGCCCGGGTGTCCGGTAGTCAAAACGGATTTCGCTCGTTCCTGCCGGTACCCGTACAGCCATCATGCCGCCGCTGACATTTTCGATCTCGACTGGTTCGCCGTTGACCGTCGCGCTCCATCCGGAGTCCCATGGAACCGAGAAGAAGACCAGCCGGTCTGTTTCACTGGTAAAGGAAGCGGTAAACCCGGTCTTGTCCCGGATAAAACTGTCGCAGCTGTTTGCACGGAGCCGGTCAGCCGCCTGGGAAAGCTGCTCTTCAGTGGTCGGGATGGGAAGTGCGTCAGAAAGCGGAAAGAGAATGTCTTCATATTTTTCGATCTGTTCGTCCGTAAGGTAGACGCCGTTGAGCAGCAGACAGTCAACGTCATCGCCTGCTTGTTCGATATCTTCATCGGTCAGGTAGAAACTGTAGGCAAATCCCATCGGGACATAATTGTCGTTGGTATAGATATCCAGATCATTTTCGGTGGTCAGATAGGTGTGCCCAGGAATATCTTCGTATTTATCCTCTTCTTCATAGGTCAGCAGGTATTTGCAGGAGGTCAGGATACGCAGCCCGGAATAGGCAATGTCCGGACGGGAAGCGACGTTGCGGTCGATGCCCAGGAGATCATAAAAGGTGAAGATCGACCCCGATACGACCGAATGGAAAGACTGGATGGTCGGAATCTGCCAGTACATCGGGAAGTTGTCCATGCAGCGGGTATCGCCGGAATTGTACATATCGATGCGGTAGACATCGTCCGTATCGGCAGCAATCGTTTCAAAACTGCCGTTTAAGCCCATATCGATGACCCGGTGGACGGTCGTGGCATTGCCTTTCCCGATTGCCAGCATGACGATCGAGGTGGTGCAGATCAGCAGCGACAGGCATCCGGCTGCCGGACGGATAAACCTGCGTTTAGGCATTCTGACCAGCAGGCTGACCATCAGAAGCCCAGCCAGTACGATCGCAAGGTATGCGGCAAACCGTTCAGGGTATTCAATCAGCTGACCAAAGACAATTTCACCCTCTTCGCCATTCTTGGGGAAGATCGCCACCACTGAAAAGCACAGTACCCCAAACAGTGTCCATCGTATCCCGGAGCCAAGCGTTTCGGGGTTCGCCTGTTCCAGTGCCTGGACTGTTGCGGCAGCCATCAGCAGCAGCGGCATGTAAAACCATCTTGCGTAATAAGCCGAGTTGAACATCGAAAAGGCGCTGTTTAAGATCGGGACCAGTGCGATAAACAGCGAGATCAGCAGCAGCTTTTTCAGCCAGTGCTTCGGACGCAGCTTGAACCATGCGATCACGCCGACTGTGGAGAACAGCGGCAAAAACAACGATACACTCGACCATTTTGCGTTTGAATCAGGGAACAGATTCGGATAAGCAGGCACGTCCGGCGGGAAAAACAGGCTGGACAAAATCAGCCCGTATCGCTGCTCATTGCCGTAAAACAGCCCGCTCCATCCCAGCAGCCAGTTATCCAGCCTCGGATTTGAGAGTACCATCATGATCGCCGGCAGCAGCAGGCACATTGCCATCAATAGCCCGATCACCGCTTCAACCCCCAGCAGCAGGAATTTTTTGACCGTGACCCGGTATTCCTTTCTTGTAAAGGCACACACGGTAAAATACAGCACCGCAAAAATGACCTCGCCAAAGAAGAAATAGTAGTTGACCACCGCCAGCAGCCCGACTGCCAGCGCAAAGGTCCCGCGCCGTTCTTCAACAAAAAATTCTTCCATTCCGATCAGCAGCAGCGGGAAAAAGGCAATTACTTCGTGAAAATGGTTGAAAAAGATATTATAGATACTGTACCCGGAAAAGGCGTACATCAGTCCGCCCAGCATCGCATATCCGGGATTTTTAACAAACCGCTTGAGATACCCGAACGACGTCACCGCCGCGACCGCCAGCTTGAGGATCATCAGCGGCGCCAGCAGATAAGGAACTGCATCGCTTGGAAACGGTATTGTCAGCCAGAAAAATGGGCTTCCCATCAGATAAAAGGCATAAGAGCCGATGAAGTTGGAACCGAGGTCGGTATACCAGTTCCATCCGATTTCACCCGAGCGTATCATATCATGGCACATCTGGTAAAAAGGGATCTGCTGAACATTATAGTCGCCGTAATAAACAAACATGCCGCCATCCATAATGAGAAAGGGCAGATAGATAATACATCCCAGCAGCAGCGCCAGTAAAAAAACACGGGCATACTGCCGCCCGGGTTTGTGCAGCGTCCGTTCCGCCTGGAAGGAATAATTGCCGGTTTTTGCAGGGCGCTGCTTTAAGGTGTTCTGATTCACGGTAAACCTCCTCAAATCTGCCGCGGTTAATGTCCCGGCTGATTTCCATACATTCCAAGTATAGCACAATTGGCGTAAAATGCAAATGAAACATTGGTAAATTTATAATGGTATAACTTTAAAATCCGCCTGATTTTAGCTGCTGCGCTGTGGTGTCCGGACACAGGGTTGCGGCAGGGTTGCGGTTCTGGTATAATAGGAAAAATAGATTGAATATGATCCGGTCAGTTTCCTTGTGGATTTCAAAGACTGTCGGACTGACTTTTTGGATATATTTTTGAATGGAGGAAAAGAAATGATCGCTGGCAGGGTTTCCCGGTGGGTACAATGGCTGATTTCTGCGGCTGTGCTGCTGATCTGCGGCGCGGCAGCCGCTGCGGTCGTCATGTTTACCCAGCCGTATTCGGCTCTGCGCAGCTGGCTGATTATTGCCGTCATCCTGCTGGCGGCGGCTGGACTGGTGTATACCGGATTTTTCTGGCGCAGCTGCCGCTTCCGGCTGACAGATGAATATATTGAGTTCCAAAGCGGAATATTGTACCAGATCACACGCAGGATCAGGCGCTCATCCATCATGGCGGTGACGCAAATTTATCTGCCGTTTCCGGTGCCGGGAATCTCCAGCCTGCTCATTTCAGCGATGGGTGGAAGTATGCTGCTGCCGATGCTGAAATCGGAGGATGTAAAACGGATTTCACAGGCGCTGCTGCCTGAACAAAGAAATGAAGAGGTGACCAAGCAGCAAGATGATTGATATTCGTAAGTATTCCCGGCAGCATCCGCTTGCAATCATCGATGGATTCAAACAGTATATCGCTCTGCTGCTGGTGCCGCTTGTACGTTCACTTTTGCTGTTTACCGGCGACCCGTACAGCTGGCTCAGAGGTGTCTGGCTGGACGTTTTGGCGCTGACGGCAATGGTGGCTGCTGGGCTTTTGCGGTGGCTGTATATCGGAATATCGGTTCGGGATGAACAGATCGTAAGCTGCTGCGGCGTACTGCTGCCCAAAAGACGGCATATTCTTTTTGACAATGTCTCGTCTGTGACGGTGGAACATACCTGGTATTTTAAGCCGGTAAAGGCGGTACGGGTGCGCATTGAAACCGATGCCGGCAACAGGCGTGCGCCGGATGTGAAAATGCTTTTGCGCCGGCAGGACGCGGAGATGTTGTGCAGCCGTCTGTCGGCACAGCTGGCAGGAGAATCGGGCATGGTGCGCAGATATGAGCCAAGAGGCTGGTATGTCGGAATTTTGTCGCTGATTACGTCCGATTCAATCGGCGGCGCAGTATTTGCGGCAACGCTGATTTCCCAGAGCGGTAAGCTGCTGGGTCAGGAAGCCGAAGACCGGCTGATCACTTCGCTGACCAGGCTGATGCGGCTTGCCGCATTCTGGCTGCCGCCTGCCGCAGCGGTGATCGGCGGTGTACTGCTCGGCGGATGGTTGATTGACTTTGTGCTCAACCTTGTACGCCACCTCGGATTTCAGGCTGTAAGACGCGGCGGAGAACTGTATATTCGCTGCGGCATTGTGACAGTGAGGGAGTATTTGCTGTCAGCTGAACGGGTTCATTTTTTGCAGCTGAGACAGAGTATCCTGACAAAGGTGTTCGGCTATTACGCCGGAATGGTCAGCTGCACCGGATACGGCAAGGAAAAAAATGAACAGTCGGTGCTGCTGCCGGCTGTCGGACGGGATGATCTGCGCAGAAGTCTGTCATTGATTTTGCCGGAGCTTCGTCCTGCACCTAATCGATGGAGACCTCCGCTGCGGACATTGTGGCGGATTATCTGGCCGGATCTACTGCTCAACGGTGTATTGCTGCTGGGGTGGCGTGCCGCATGGAGATGGCTGCCAAGTCTCAGGGAGCTGGTGGTATTTTTGGGAATGATGATGGTGCTGCCGGCGGGATGGCATCTGCTGGGTCGTCTGTTTTCATTTTTTCATACCGGTATCGGGCGCAGACAGGACACATTTACTTTTCGTGCGGTAAAGGGGTACCGGCTGTTTACCGTTGTTTGCCGGGCGGATAAGGTGGATAAGATCGTGATTACCCGCAGTATTTTTCAGAAACAGGGGAAATGTGCCGACTTACAGATCTGGCTGAGGTCGGAACGCAGGACCTGTATCCGGGTGGCAAATTTGGAAATGCAGGATGTGGAAAACTTCCTTGCAGAGCTTGAGGAGGCCTGTGCGGTGTTAAAGCAGCACGCGCCAGATGAGGTTTTTGGGGATTTGGGTTAAATCATTCTTTTTTTTCATGGAAAAAGAACATCCGGTTTTTAAAAAACTGTTGCAAAATCTGTGAAAAGACGGTATAATAATGATATCAATGGGATAGGTGTACCCTTATGCACCCGTTTCCATGAATATACTGACTGTGGAGGGGTGTTTGTGGAGTTTACACACTACAGCGTGCTGCTCCGGGAATGCCTGGAAGGTCTCCGCATCCGTCCGGACGGCAGATATGTCGACGGAACGGCAGGCGGTGCCGGACACAGCCGGGAAATTGCCGCAAGGCTGACCGGAGGCAGACTTTACGCGCTGGATCAAGATCCGGATGCGATCAAAACCGCTTCTGAACGGCTCGCGCCGTTTCCTCAGGCAGAGGTCATCCAGACCAATTTCTGCCAGATGAAGGCGGTGTTAGAGTCAAGAGGCGCACTTCCGGTTGATGGTGTCCTTTTGGATCTGGGAGTTTCGTCCTGGCAGCTGGATAATCCGTCCCGCGGTTTTTCCTACAGGGAAGACGCGCCGCTGGATATGCGGATGTCCCAGTCAGGTACAACGGCGGCTGATCTGCTTGCAAGCCTGCCGGAATGGGAAATCGCAAGAATTTTATGGGAATACGGCGAAGAACGGTATGCCCGTTCAATCGCCCGCAATATCGTCCGGGCAAGGGAAAAAGCTCCGGTCGAAACAACTATGCAGCTGGTCGAGATTGTCAAAGTTTCGATGCCGGCTGCTGCCAAACGGGATAAAAATCCCTGCAAGCGTACCTTTCAGGCGCTGAGAATCGCGGTCAATTCCGAACTGGATGTATTGTCGCAGGGAATTGACGCAGCGTTTGACTGCCTTTCAGAAGGCGGCAGACTGGTGATCATTACCTTTCATTCACTGGAAGACAGAATGGTAAAACAGAAGTTTGCCCAGCTGGCTACCGGCTGTATTTGCCCGCCTGAGTTTCCGGTATGCGTCTGTGGGCGCACGCCGGCAGCAAAACTGGTCAATAAAAAGCCGATTCTGCCAAGTGACAGTGAACTGGCAGAAAACCACCGTTCTGCCAGCGCAAAACTGCGGATTCTGGAAAAGATTCACGCACGCAATGACTAATTCCTCAAAGGAGTAATGCTTCCATGCAAAGCAATCTCGCATCAAAAAGAGAATATAATTTTGAACAATTTGAAGGATCTTCCCATGCGCCGGCGATAGAACGCCTGCCCAAACGGGAACGGGTCGTACATCCGGCAAGGATTTTATCGTCGGCGCTCGTCATTCTGGCGATCGTTTTTGCGGCGCTGTATGGACGGGTATATCTCGCCCAGCTGAATGCCAATATCAATGAAGCAACCGATTACCTGAGCGAACTGACCAGTGAAAAGGTGCGTATGGAGGCGGAACTGGACGGACAGATGTCTCTGGCGCGGGTCGAGGAGATCGCAACCGAAGAACTGGGTATGGTCAAGCCTGATAACTCGCAGGTTACTTACCTGAAGGTGGAACAGGAAAATGTCATCCAGACACCGGAAAAGAGTAAGACACTGGTGGATATTCTGGTGGAATTTCTTGAAGGTCTGGGAATCGATATCTGATACATATCCGGGACTATAACTGAATAGGAAATAATAGGAGGTTGAGATGGTTTATCTTAACCTTCTGTTCATATATAGGCATTTTTCGTAAATATTTACAGATGTTTTGCACTGTGTCCATACTTTTGCTGGTTTACTGTATTGACTTTTACGGAATCTGTCTGGCTAGAAGACAGAGGACTGTTTGCCGGCTGTGCCCCAGTGACCTTTGGGAGGGTTTTATGTTTCGTTTTTTTAAGAGAATGGATAAATTTACGTCGATGCAGCGGATGGTTTTTGTCGTCTGCCCGGTCATGGTGATTATTCTGGTATGGGTTTTGATCAATCTGTTCAAATGGTCGGTCGTCCGCGGCGAGGAGATGGAAGGACGCGCTGCACGGCAGCAGCTTTCGGATATGACGATCGCTGCCAACCGCGGTACCATCTATGATACCAATATGAATGTATTGGCGCAGAGCGCGACCGCATGGAATATTATTATCGACCCGCATACGATCGTTGAGAATGTCCCTTCAAAGGATAAGGACGGCAATGAACTGAGTGAGGCTGAACAGGAAGCTTACCTTAAACAGTTTGCAATGCGGCTGGCAGAGGTCCTGGGCAAGGATGAGGACTACATTCTGGAGCAGATGTCCTATACCAGCAAGAACTACCGCAAGGTTGCGGATCGTGTGGACAAAACAACGGTGACGGCTTTGCAGGAGATGTTGGCAGAATATGGTTATGTCGGCGTCTCGACTGAGGTTTCCACTAAGCGGTACTATCCCTATTCAACGCTGGCTTCGAGCGTCATTGGTTTTTGCAACAGCGAAAATACCGGTGTTTACGGGCTGGAAGCCCAGTATAATAGTGTCCTTTCCGGCACCGACGGACGGGTCATCACTGCAAAGGACTCTCTGGGCGAAAACCTTCCGACTACCTATCAGAAGACATTTGACGCGCAGGATGGTTACTCGATTGTTACGACGATCGATACCGTTATCCAGCAGTACATCGAAAAGGAACTGCAAAGCGCAGTGGATCAGTACCAGCCGGAAGGCGGCGCGCTGATCATGGTCATGGATACCAATACCGGCGGTATCCTTGGAATGGCGGACTATCCGCACTATGACTGCAACGACCCATACACCATTACCTATGAATATACCCTTCAGCAGATCGAAGAGCTTGAAACAGAAGACGAAAAGACTGCCGCAAGACAGGAGGCGCGTGAGGCACAGTGGCAGAATAAGGCAATTACCGATACCTATGAGCCTGGTTCGGTTTTCAAGGTCGTCACTGCTTCGGCTGCACTGGAAGAAGGGACGGCAAGCCTTGCTTCCACCTATTACTGCAACGGCGTTGTCAATTTCCAGGACGGCAGCAGCACGCTGGGTATCCATTGCCACAAGCGTACCGGTCACGGCGCCGAAACCTTTACCGAAGCGCTCGTAAACTCCTGCAACCCTGCTTTCATGCAGATCGGTCTGGATCTTGGTCAGGAACGGTTTTTTGAATATTATCAGGCTTTCGGTCTGACGGAAAAGACCGGCATTGACCTGCCGGCAGAACGAATTGGCGTGTATTACGATGATACAATGAATAATATCTCGCTGGCTTCCTGTTCGTTTGGTCAGTCGAATACGATGACCCCTTTGCAGATGCTGACAGCAGCTGTAGCGGCTGTCAATGGCGGCAACCTTCTGGTTCCCCGCGTTGTCGACCGGATTATTGACTCTGACGGCAATACCGTTCAGGAATTTGGTACGACAGTCAAACGTCAGGTTATTTCTGAAGAAAACTCCGCTATCATGCGGGATGCACTGGAACAGGTCGTTTCGGCAAACGGCGGTACCAATGCGTATGTTAAAGGTTATAAAATCGGCGGCAAGTCGGGTACTGCGCAGATCCTGTCCAACAAGCTGGATGAAGGCGAAGAGGAAATGTACGTTTTCTCCTACTTTGTCTTTGCGCCGGCAGATGACCCTCAGGTTGCGGCGATCGTGCTGATTGACAGCCCGACACAGGGTGATACTTCTTATGCGAATACCGTTGTAGGTCCGCTTGCTTCCAGCATTATGCAGGATATCCTGCCGTATTTGGGCGTGACTACCTCCTTTACCGATGAAGAACTGGAAGATCAGGAAGTTTCGGTTCCGTCCAGCCTTGTTGGTCTGGATGTCGCGACTGCCAAGTCCAAACTGTCAACACAGGGTCTGGATGCTTATGTGATCGGCAACGGTGATTCGGTCATCGACGTATTCCCGGATGAAAGCAGCCGCGTACCGAATGAATCGACCGTGGTGCTGTATACCGAGGGCGGCGATATTTCAATGGTCACAATGCCCAATGTCGTCGGTCTTTCACCTACGCAGGCAAGCCAGACGCTGGGCAATTATGGACTGAACGTCCGGGTTTCGGGCGGCGCTGCAAATAACTCCAAAGCGCGTGTTGTTTCGCAGGAATATGAGACGGGTACTTCGCTGCAGCGCGGTACCATTGTAGAGATTGAATGCGTAGTCTCCGGTGAGGACGGCGCTTGATAAACTGCCGCCGGGCAGGTGTCAGAAAGGATGAAAGGGAATGTTGTTTTCAAAACTGATCGGGGAGATTGATTGTACAGATGGTCTGACATTGGGAAATGCCGGATTTGACTGTGAGGTCACCTCCATTACCTGCGATTCCAGACGGGTGGAAAAGGGAAGCATGTTTGTCTGCATCCGCGGCGGAAGCTTTGACGGGCATGACTTTGCGGGCGCAGCGCTGGAAAAGGGCGCTGCCTGTGTTGTTACCGAACGGGAGCTGGGACTGGAAAGGGAACTGACCGTCAGCGATACCCATGATTTTTACGGCAGAGCGGCTTCTGCGTTTCTGGGACACCCGTCCCGTTCCATGCAGCTGGTCGGTGTGACCGGAACCAAGGGTAAAACCACTGTTACCAGCCTGATCAAACGGATTCTGACCGATGCCGGCAATATGGTCGGGCTGATCGGTACGATTCAGAATGAGATCGGTGATCAGACCATTCACGCTGAGAATACCACCCCTGAGGCAATGGAACTGGAATCGCTGTATGCACAGATGAAGGAGAAGGGCTGCGGATACTGTGTCATGGAAGTTTCTTCCCATGCGCTGGAGCAGCAGCGGATTGGCGACAGCTGGTATAAAACGGCGGTGTTTACCAATCTTTCTCATGAGCATCTGGATTATCATGGGGATATGGAAAGTTATTTCGCAGCAAAGAAAAAGCTTTTTGCTCGCTGCGGCAGTGCGGTTATCGGAATTGACGACCCGCATGGGCAGGAGCTTCTCAGCGAGCTCTCCCAGATTGCCGGAAAGGATATCCCGGTACTGACCTTCTCGGCAGAAAATCCAGAAGCTGACCTTTCGGCACAGGACATCGTCTGCCATCCGGAAAGGGTAGAATTTACACTGGTATATAGTGGTAAACGGTACCCGATTGATTTTGCGATGCCGGGACTGTTTTCGGTCCGCAACGCACTGGCTGCTGCCGGCGCCTGTTTGCAGCTTGGACTGGAGATCGGACAGATCATCGGTTCACTTGAAAAGGTGACCGGCGTCAAGGGCAGGATCGAGATCATTCCGACAGGACGGGATTTCACCGTCATTACCGACTATGCCCATGCGCCTGACCCGTTGGAGAATGTGCTGTCTTCCCTGAAAGAAACGGTCAGGGGACGGCTGGTCTGCCTGTTCGGATGCGGCGGTGACCGCGACCGCACAAAACGTCCGCTGATGGCGGCTGCTGCGGCAAAGTACGCGGACTTTGTCATCGTCACCTCCGATAACCCGCGTACCGAGGACCCGCAGGCAATTATTGACGAGATCCTGCCGGGACTTACAGGGTTTGATACTCCGCATGTCACCATCGTCAATCGCCGGGAAGCGATTTACTACGCGGTGAAAAACGCGCAGCCGGGCGATACCATCGTTCTCGCAGGCAAGGGACATGAAGATTACCAGATCATCGGACATGAAAAATTCCATTTCGATGAGCGTGAGGTCGTAGCGGAGGCACTGGCACAGCTTTAAGGTGTGCGGAAAAATGGCATGGCGTCAGTGGTGCCGGGATATTGCTGAAAAGGGAGCAGGAATATGCAGAGGATCAATCTTGACTGGATTGTCAAAGCGGCGGATGCCGAATGGGTTGTAAAACCGCAACAGGAGATGCAGGTCGATTGGATTGCGTCGGAACTGGGTGAAGTACGCCCCGGGTGCCTTTATCTGGAACTGAATCCGGGCACCGCAGAGGCGGCTGTCAGCAAAGGTGCTGCTGCAATCATATCCGACAATCCTCCGGCTGAATGCGGTGTACCCTGTGCGGTATCATCCGGCGCGCCATATGATACCCTTTGCAGGATCGCTTCCTGGTACCGGCGGCAGTTCCATACCCGTATTGTCACGATCGCTGGCGCGGATGGCAAGACGACTGTCCGGGAGATGCTTTACCGTATCCTCTCGGAAGAACAGAAGACCAGCCGTACCCGTTGGGAACTGACCGGTGACCTGGGTGTTCCGGAGACGCTGCTGGGGCTGGACGCGGATGACCGGTGCGCGGTGGTCGAGATGGGATTCACGACGCCCGGAAGCTTTGAACGGCTGGGCAAAATCTGCCGTCCGTCGGCAGTGATCATCACCGGCATTGGAAGTGCCCACCTCGGATCGTTCGGAGACAGGGAAACCATCCTCAAGGAGCGGATGTCGCTGACCAGGGCTATGTCCAGCACCGACCCGGTCATTCTCTGCGCAGATGACCCGATGCTGTATAACCTGGCTGGGGATGTGTCTGGCGATGTGCTGTATTATGGCATTGAAACGCCGTGTGATGTTAACGGGAAAATTATCAGCCAGCAGCGGGATATGACCGTGATGGATGTCAGCTGCTATGGAAAAACCACCCGTATCCGTTTGCAGATGCCGGGTAAGGGAAACTGTTACAACGCACTTGCGGCATTTGCCGCAGCGGTGCTGATGGGCGTGCCGGAAACGACCATCCAGCGGGTGCTTGAAAGGTTCCGCGCACTGCCCGGACGGCTCAGCCTGATGACAACATCGATGGGCGTAACGATTATCGACGACAGCTGGACATCGACCCCTGAGTCGGTGCGGGAAGCTGCGGATTATTTTGCGCAGTTTGAAAGCAAGCGCAAGATCGCTGTGCTGGGCGAGATGGAGGACCTTGGAACTGCCGCTCCGGCTGCCCACCGTGCCGCCGGTCGCAGGATTGCACAGGCTGGTGCGGATATGATTCTGGTGTGCGGGGAACATGCGGCTGAGGTGCAGGAAGGTGCCGCACCTTATTCCCGTACACGGGTACAGGTTTTCCAGTCTTCAGACGCAATTGGGCAGTATCTGCGCACCGACCGCAGGGATGGCGATGTACTGCTGTTTAAGGGCGGCAGAAAATCCCGTCTGGAAACGGTTATCCGGTATGTTTACCATGACCGGGAACTGAAGAGAGCAGAGCCGGACGTCAATAGCTGAAGGAGTGAATCGTTTTGACGGCAATGGCGGCGGCAGTTGCCGCGTTTATTATTACAGCTGTCACGGGCAAACCGCTGTCCGGATGGCTGGATAAAAAGGGGCTGTCCCGTACAGCTATCGAAAAAAAAAGAGAAGGCTTCAGCCCTGGAATGCGTGCTGTCCCGGAATTGGGCGGACTGCTTTATCTGCTGGGGCTGATCGCTGCCGGACTGCTTGCAATGGCAGTCATGGTGTTTACCGGAGCCGGAGAAGCTTTTTCGGCAGAAACTGAGATCGCTAAAATGCTGGCGGTATTGGTCTGTACCGGGCTGATCGGCGCAATTGGGCTGATGGACGACTGGAGAAGGGCAAAACGGATGGGTGCAATGCATCCGCTTTTGCGGCTGGTGATGGTATTTGCGGTATCCTTTGCGTTTCTGGCGGCTGTGCGGCTGTCAGGCGACCGGTCGAGTATCCTGATGATACCGTTTGCGGGTATCCAGCTGGATGCCGGTCAGGGATGGACGGTGATTATGCTGGTCATGCTGGTGGGCGCCGCGATGGGCGGCGGACGGATGCGTGCCAGCAGCGGTCAGTGTGCGAGTGTCGCGCTGATCAGCGCACTGGGATGTGGCGGTGTATTTGCGGTCTTTTCCCGGATGGGCGCCTGTTCGCTGGCGTTTGGGTCGGCTGGAGCTATGCTGGGGCTGGTGTTGTTTGTGCTGCCGCCGGAAAAACTGCGGGAAGGCAGCGGCGGCGGGATGGCTGGATGTGTACTTCCGGTGATGGCAGCGATTGCAGGCGGCGCACCGCTTTTTGTGCTGCCGGCAGCAATCCCCTTTATTTTTGAAGGAATCTATGCTATTATGAAAGTTGCCTGCCAGGCTGTGGGCAGCCGCAGGGCTGATGGCTGCCTGTCTGCTGACAGTCTGGGCGAGTGGCTGATGGTACGCGGATTCAGCGGAAAAGCGGTGACCGGCGGATATGCCGTGTTGTCGCTGCTGGGCTGTGTGCTGGCTGTGACGGGCAGTTATCTGTATATGTAACCGGCGCTGACTCGGTCACCTGATGACGCGTCTTTGAGAATTTGTAAAGGAGTGACTGGATGACCCCAACCAGAACAGGTTCCACCGGCCGTCGTCCTGCGGCTGGCCGCAATACTTCCGGGCGGACGCGCAGACCCAGTACGGGAAAGAATACCCGAAGCAGCAGGTCGATGCGTTCCCAGATTTCCCAAAAACCGACCAGGGCTAAAAAAGCCAAACTGGGACGGATTGATATCTCATTTTTCTTTCTGGTTATCGCGCTTGTCACAATCGGACTGATCATGGTCTTTTCGGCAAGCTATGCAACCTCACTGTATGAGAATGATTCAGGTCTGACACTGGTCAGAAAACAGACGATGTTCGTTATCATGGGACTTGTGGTCATGTACCTGCTGTCCTATATCCCTTACCAGCTGTATTTCAGGCTATACAAGCTGGTGTATCTGGTGTGCCTTGCACTGACGGCACTGGCGCTGCTGTTTGAAGATGAAAGCGGACGCGGCGCGCGGCGGTGGATCCGGCTGGGGCCGCTTGGTACCTTCCAGCCGTCGGAGCTGATGAAATTCGGCCTGATCATTGTGTTTGCGGCGCTCATTTCCATCAACTACCGGCAGATGCACACCCTTAAAAAGGGTATCCTGCCTTTTTTTGGGTATCTGATCCCGGTTTTGGGCGTTATCGCGTTGCAGCGGCATATGTCGTGTATCATGTTGATGGTGCTGATCTGCGGCGCGATGATGTTTATTGCCGGCTCAAAGGTTTATTATCTGCTGGCGCTGGCTCCGCTGGGACTATTGGGCCTGGTTGTTTTGCAGTTTATGGGGTTTGATTATATCGGGACCCGCATCGACTCCTGGCTGGATCCGTTCAGCGATATCACCAATAGTACCTGGCAGGTGGTTCAGTCGATTTACGCGATTGGCAGCGGCGGGCTGTTCGGGGTAGGGCTTGGCAACTCCACCCAGAAATTTTTGTGGGTATCCGAGCCGCAGAACGACTTTATCTTTGCGATCGTCTGCGAGGAGCTGGGGCTGATCGGGGCGCTGGCAATTATTCTGCTGTTTATCCTGTTTGTAGCCAGCGGCTTTTCGATCGCGATGCGCGCCCCGGATAAATTCAGCTCGATGGTCGTCTTCGGCGTTGTTTTTCAGTTTGGTATCCAGGCGCTGCTCAATATCGCGGTCGTCTCCAACGCGATGCCGACGACCGGCATTTCGCTCCCCTTTTTCTCGGCGGGCGGAAGCGCTACGCTGATGCAGCTGGCGCAGATCGGTGTGGTTCTGAATATCTCGCGTTACTGCCGTCCGGCGGTTTCCCGCAAAAAGGACCCGGAGAAGCCGGATGGGAAGAAAGAGGAGCAGTCTTCAATTAAAATTATCAGCACGAGGGATCTGTAATCATGATTCCCGGCGAAAGGAATGTTTGCGATGAGAATACTTCTGGCAGGCGGCGGTACCGGCGGGCATATCAATCCGGCGGTCGCGATCGCGGGTGAACTCGCTAAAATCTATCCCGGTGCGGAATTTCTGTTTGCGGCGGTCCCGGGCAATATGGAGGACACGATGATTCCCAAACAGGGGTATCCGGTCGCACATATCCATGTTGCCGGATTTTACCGCAGTTTTCTGCCCTGGGATATCGCACACAATATCAAGGCTGCTGTCTGGCTGGCAGGGTCGGGGCATCGAGCCGAACAGATCATTAAGGATTTCAAACCCGATTTTGCGATCGGTACCGGCGGATATGTTTCCGGTCCGATCATCCGCAAGGCGGAGCAGATGGGTATACCGGTATTTTTGCATGAACAGAACGCCTATCCGGGCGTGACCACCAAGATGTTGGCGCCGCGTGCCGAAACGGTTTTCCTTGCGTTTGAGGAAGCGCAGGCGCGTATTCCGGATGCCAAACGGTTTGAAGTAGTCGGCAATCCTGTCCGGCAGAACTTTATCGGCATTGATAAGCAAAAAGCGCGTCAGCAGCTGGGACTGGACGATCACTTTACCATTGTATCGGTCGGCGGAAGTCTTGGCGCGACCGCGATCAACCGGATGGCTGCCGATCTGATGGCATGGCACGCCGATAAAGGCGAGATCAACCATATCCACGGTTTTGGCAAAAACGGACGGGAACGGTTTCCCAAGATGCTGAAGGAAAGAGGTTTGGACCTGTCCAAATATCCGCGCATTCATGCGATGGAATTTATCGACAAGATGCACCTTTATCTTGCTGCTGCCGACCTTGTCATCTCCCGTGCCGGTGCGATTACCATCAGTGAGCTGGAAACGGTGGGCGCGCCGTCGATTCTGGTGCCCTATCCATATGCAGCAGAGAACCACCAGTATCATAACGGTATGGTGTTGCAGAATGCCGGTGCCGCGCTGGTGGTTGAGGAAAAGGATTATAAACGAGAATGGCTGATCGGCGAGGTCGAAAAATTTGCCGCCAGCCCGCAGCGTGTCCGCAGTTTTTCGGAAAATGCCCGTAAACTTGCGGTCACCGATACCTGTGCCCGGATCGGTGCTTCTATCCGCAAAACTCTCGAGCAAAAAGGAATTACCGGCTGATTTCAGTCAAATTCCCGCACAGTCCCGCATATAATGAAAAGGATGGCGACTGTGAGAGGAGTTGACTGCGGTGCAGGCAAAAAATGAACGTATCGGTGAAGAATACACCACTTTGTCTTCAGATGGACGGGTGCCGTTTTACCGTTTCGGACCGGGACCATTCGGGCTTCCCGGAACCGGTACGCGGACGGTGGTTCCCGAACAGGGCAGCAGTGAGCCGTGCGGCAACGGGCTGTGCGATATCTGCCGCGCACAGGGCTGCCGGGAACGGCAGAAAATAGAAGCGCAGTCGGATGGTTCGCCCTGCTTTAAAGTGAGCGGGATGCGCCGTATTGGCGGACGGGTCAGGGTGCATGGTGCAAAAAACAGCGTTTTGCCGATACTGGCGGCGTGTGTGCTATGCGACAGCCCTGTACATCTCAAACGGGTACCGCGGCTGTCGGATACCGGCGTTTCGCTGCGGATTTTGGACAGCCTTGGGTGTACATCTGCTTTTTCTGGTTCGGAAGCGCTGGTGGATGCTTCCGGTTTTTGCGAGACCCGCATCCCTGACCGGTTGGTCAGGGAGATGCGTTCGTCGGTGATCTTTTTAGGGTCGGTCGCAGCCAGAGCTGGTGAGGCAAGCCTTTGCCTGCCGGGCGGTTGTGAGCTGGGCGCAAGACCGGTTGACCTGCATCTGATGGGGCTGCGGGCGCTGGGAATGAATATCCGGGAACGCGGTGAAAAACTGTATGCTACCCATGAGGGACTGCACGGCGCTGAAATTACGCTGCCGTTTCCCAGCGTCGGCGCAACAGAAAACATTTTGCTGGCTGCGGTCTGCGCGGACGGTAAAACGGTACTGCGCGGTGCCGCGAGAGAACCGGAAATTGTCGATCTCTGCCTATTTTTGCGTAAGTGTGGTGCCCGCATTGTCGGTGAAGGCAGCCCGACTATTTATATCGAGGGTGTCAGCCGGCTGCACGGAACCGAATATACCATCATGCCCGACCGCATTGAGGCGGCGACGCTGCTTGGGTGCGCGGCGGTGACCGGCGGTAAGCTGGAACTGGAGGATTGCGCACCGGAATCAATCGGGAGCTTTTTATCGATTATGCGGCGGATGGGATGCGAACTGGAAATCTACCGTTCGTCGGTGAAAATGCAGCTGTCTGGACGGCTGACCGGAGCGGGTATTGTCGAAACTGCACCGTTTCCGGGCTTCCCGACCGATGCCCAGCCGGTACTCACGGTGATGGGGTGCGCTGCCGGCGGCGAAACACGGGTTCGCGAGAAGATTTTTGAAAGCAGGTTCAAGCATCTGCCCGACCTGGTGCGGATGGGCGCGGATATCGATGTCTGCGGCAGTGAAGCAGTTATCCATGGAGGACGCCCTTTAATGGGCGGTACGCTGTATGCCCGTGACCTGAGAGGCGGTGCAGCGCTTGTCACGGCGGCGCTGGCTGCAAATGGGGAAAGCCGGATTTATGGGCTTTCCCATATTGACAGAGGCTATGAACGTCTGGAAAAGACCCTTTCAAGCCTTGGCGCGGATATTGCAAGGATCAGATAAGATGATGGGCCGGATGAAACCGGCCCCCAGTTTTTTGACAGGCAGGAAAACTTTGTAACGACAGCCTGGGAGAGGAGCAGATGGAATATGGATATAAAGACGAGTAAAAACGGAGAAACGCCGCTGCCAAATGCCCCGCAAAATCCGTCACAGCCTGCCGATGGGCAAGCCGGGCAGGCCAAGCCAGGTGCGGAAATGCCAGGTCATTCTTTTGCGGATGTCCAGAATGCACGCCAGCGTTCCCGCATAAACTCTGATCACGCTTCGGACAGGCGGACAGAACCGCGTCCGGATCATAACCGCCAGCAGCAGATCGGACAGGTTCAGAATGTCCGCAGAAGACGGCGCCACCGGAATTATATCATTTATTATATCCTGCTGGGTGCAATTATGACCATTGTCTGTGTGACCCTGTCCCTGACTGTTTTTTTCAATATTGCGACGCTCAATCCGACCGGCAGCAGTGTCTATACATCTGAACAGATCCTCGCGGCAGTGAATGCCCGAAAAGGAGACAATCTATTACGGCTCAATGTCAGCAAGCTGGAAAGTCAGGCGATGGAAACGCTGACTTCCGCTGAGTCGGTCGAGATCAAGCGACATTTCCCTGATCAGCTGGACATCGTCGTGACGGACGGTGAACCAGTTTTGCAGGTCAGCTTCGGCGGGATGTTTTACCAGTTTACCGAGAGCGGGCGGCTGATCGGGGTGACTGAAACTGCTGCGGTCGACGGACAGGTCGTTGTCGGGCCGGATCCGACTGGTCTGGAAGTTGGACAGTATATGGATGGATTGGGCGAAGAGCAACAGGATTCCTTTTCTACCTGGCGTACCATTCGGGACGCGCTTTATAATTACTCGATTCAGGATATTTCAGCAATGGAACTGTCCGACCCAATGCAGCTGCGGATTTATTATCAGAACCGGATTGAGATTATCTTCGGGACGCTGACCGATATGGATGTCAAAACTGCCACCCTGAAAGCAATTCTGTATGATTCAGGCGCGGTCGGTGTCGACGAAACCGGTGTGATTAATATGATCAACCCCGACCGGATATACTTTAATAACCAGGCAGCTTGTACGGTGCCGGACGGAGCAGCGCAGCC
>CALWWT010000134.1 GCA_944385325.1 uncultured Clostridia bacterium
TCTGCGGCATTGGATTGCCGGACAATGGGAATGGAAACTGCCCGTCAGACTGTGGTTTTGGATGAACCGCAGTCTGACGGGATTTTATTTGCGCAAAAATGCAAAACAATTTTTCAGGCATATTCTGAAAGAAGCTGCAAATAATACCTATTGAAGTCCACCAGTACACAATTAACCAGGAGGAATCGATAAATGAAAGCAATCGGAATAGTCAGACGGATTGACGACCTCGGACGTGTTGTCATCCCCAAGGAAATCAGAAGAACAATGAGAATACGCGAAGGCGATCCATTGGAAATATATACCAGCGGAGACGGAGAAGTCATCTTCCGCAAATACTCACCGATAGGAGAATTATCAGGATATGCGGGTCGGTATGCGGACGTGCTGTACCGGATGGCAGGACTGCCGGTAGTGGTATGCGACCGCGACCAGGTAATTGCCGCGGCAGGCGTACCCAAAAAGGAGTATCTTGCACGGCGGATCACACCCCAGCTGGAAAAACTGGAGATGTCGCGCAGGAGTTATCTGCGGGACAGTGCGGCAGCACCGCGGATATCACCGGCAGAAGGTGTCGAACAGGGCGCCTGTGTCGTGATACCGGTCATTGCGGATGGCGATGTGACGGGAAGCGTACTGCTGTTAGGGGATGAGCCTGTGACCGAAGTACAGGCGAAACTTGCCCAGGCGACGGCGTCTTTCCTTGGCCGTCAGATGGAGATCTGAGAATATCTGCCTCATGGAAGCCGGCTGATTTACAGCGGCTTTCATGGGGTATTTTTGTTGATACGGCTTGTCTTCAATGATGAAATCTGTTATAATAAAACAAATTTAAAATTGAGGAGGCAGACCCATGTTAAGATTAAGACCATACAAAAAATGTGACGCGAAGGTCATTGCCAGCTGGATAAAAGACGAAGTATCTTTCCGGAAATGGTCTGCTGACCGATATGAAAAATACCCTGTCCGTGATGTCGACATCAACGATCACTATGAAGCGGCGGCATTTTCCGACGCTTTTTTCCCTATGACCGCCTTTGATGAAACGGGCGTAGTCGGGCATCTGATTATGAGATTTACGGATGAGGAAAAGCGTATACTCAGGTTTGGATTTATCATCGTTGATGACAGCAAAAGGGGCATGGGTTACGGGAAAGAGATGCTCAAATTATCTTTGCAATATGCGTTTGAAATATTAAAGGCAGATAAAGTCACGCTTGGTGTTTTTGAGAATAATGAAAGCGCATATTATTGCTATAAAGCGGCTGGTTTTAAAGATGTCATTTTGGAAATTCCGGAAAGTTATCATATTTTTAATGAGGAGTGGAAATGTCTGGAATTAGAGACAGAACGAGATAACAGTTAAAAAAGGGTGGTGAATTAGGTGGATACACATGAACGGCTTCAGCAGCTGCTGCGGGAACGCGGATGGACAGAGTACAGATTATCGAAGGAATGCGGGCTTGCGCAGTCAACGATTGGAAACATTTTCCGAAGGAATACCGTTCCGTCTGTAGCTACCCTTGAGACGATCTGTAAAGGGTTCGGCATAACGTTATCCCAGTTTTTTGCGGAGACAGAGATGGTGGAACTTACGCCGGATATGAAGGAACTCAGGCTGTCGAAATAGTTCAGGTTATAAGCGGCTTATTCAGAAATCCTATAGTTTACAAGTACACTGCAAGTTTTTTAAAGCAGGTCCAGGGCGGATGGTTCGCGCAGCGAATCGTGCCCTGGGCGCGCCCTCGGCGCGCAACCCCTAAAAAAACGTAGCCGTTGGCGCGGCAAGCGGCAACGGCGGACAAAAATCAGAAATATTGACTTTATCGACAAGCTCGGAACTTTTTGATTGCTGGATATGCCTGACGCCTGTCCGGAAATCTGCTGCTCTTCAGATGCTTAAAGCGATGCGTCATGATTATGAATAACGAAAAAATACAGGCTCTCAGGTGATGACACTGCATCATTTGGGAGCCTGTTTTGCATAAGAATAGGGGGGTAGTGCTTGGTACAGAATGCGACCGGCGTATCGAAAAAAATACAGCCGGTTCTGTCCGAAAGACAGAACCGACCGTAAATCAATTTACCGGGAAAAACATAAGGAAAATCAGACTTTCCACTCTGCGGTATAATCGAACGAACTGAACTTTGCCGCACCATTTTCCGCGAACAGACCGATGAATGCACCTGTAAAGGTCATCATTTCCGTAACCTCGGTTGCAAGACCGATGGTGTAGCCGGAGCCGAGCGTGACAAAGCCATTGCCGGCGTCGATCGCAAAGGAATATGTACTGCGGTCGGAGGTGATGCGGAGGGTCACCGACTGGGCATCCTCGGAGAGCGGGATTTCAGAAGCGACCGTTTCCATATCATAGAGGTGTTTGCGCAGCTGGGCATACAGTTTGCCATAACGGCGGGTGATCAGCAGGTCATAGTGGTGGGAGTGGATGCCGTAAGCGGTGATGCCGGCTGAGCAGCCTTCCGGGATATCGCAGTTAAGGACAGCGGCCGAGCAGCTGACAAACTGGGTCTGGCGGATGCCGACGAAAGTCGGGGTCGTGTTGGGCGTAGAGAGCCGCTGGTCGGTGCCATGAAGCAGCAGGCAGCCGTCCAGCTGATAGTTTTGCATAACCGGGTTGCGCAGCCAGGTGAAATCAGCAGGCAGTTTATCCATGTTGGTGAAATCGCAATGGATATCGTCGGATACCGGCATGACGGTATCGGCACAGGGCAGGTCGAAATCCGGTTCCATCTCCATCAGCCCGTCATTGCGCATGACCGGCCAGCCGTCCACCCAGTCGATGCGTCCGAGGAAGGTTTCGCGCCCGAGATGGTGTGCCATCGGACCGATCGGACGGGTACCCAGCGAAACGACCCACCAGCCGCCGTTTTGGTCGTCCACCAGATCGGCGTGACCGGTGCACTGGATAGGGTAGCCATTGGTATTGCGGGCGGTCAGCAGCGGACCTGCGGGATTGAATTCATACGGACCTTCGATATTGCGGCTGCGGGCGATGGTTTCCATGTGACCGAATTCGGTGCCGCCCTCAGCCAGCATCAGGTAATACCAGCCGTCTTTTTTGTACATATGCGGACCTTCCGGGCATTTGCCGCCGGAGCCGCGGGAGATAACCTTTTTATCCGAGAGGATTTCGCCGGTCATCGGGTCGAGCTTGAAAAAGACGATGCCCTGGGTACCCTGTTCATCGTGCCCAGTACCGGTATACCAGCAGGAGCCGTCGTCGTCGAAGAAGACAGACGGGTCGATGCCCATCTGGTCGATCCATGCAGGTTCCGACCAGGGGCCTTCCGGGTTTTCAGCGTGGACGATAAAATTGCCGGGTCTGCCCTCCATCCACATGCGGTTGACGTTGGTGGTGATCATGTAGAACATACCGTCATGATACCGGATGGTCGGAGCGAAGATGCCGCCGGAAGGATTGCATCCGGTCAGCGGAAGCTGGCTTTCCCTGTCGAGAACGCAGCCGGTGAGCGACCAGTTGACAAGGTTTTTGCTCTTTCGCAGCGGAACGCCGGGAAAGAACTCAAACGAGGAGTTGACCAGATAGAAGGTGTCGTCTTTGCGGCAGATGGAAGGGTCGGGATTATATCCCGGGACGATAGGGTTATGAAACTTCATAAAAAATTCCTCCTTATGTGTACGGGCACAAAACCGGTACAGTTACATGATCTGAAAATATTGTAGCACGCCGGACCATCCCATGTCAACAAAATCAGCATGATTATTCCGGGGATTTTTGTTGAAAAACCGGGAGCCTGGCATCGGTAAGGACACACAGGCTGGCAGGAATTTACAGGGTAACCGTACCGTGGCTGTAGATATAAAAGAGTTCCTGGCTGTGGCGGTATGCTTTTTCAAGCGGCGGAAAGGTTTTTTCAAATTCCAGCTGAGCCGGTGAGCCGGGGACAAAATATGGCGGCTCAAAAAGTTTGCTTTCATGGTAGATCCATTTTTTGCCCTGCAAGGCGCCGGGAACCAGTTCTTTGACCAGCAGCGCGACGGGATAACTTTCCGAGTCTTTGAGGTTGACAAAATAGCGGCTGCCGTTTTTGAATCCACGGCTGACATAATTTTCCGGGTTGCCGAAGATGACCACGGTGTCGTATCCCATTTCGGCAGCTTTTTTAAAAGAGTGTTCCAGAAGCGCTTTGCCGTAGCCTTTGCGCTGGTATTCGGGCAGGACGCTTAAAGGACCGAAGGTGAGGATATTTTTCACTTCACCGGTCTGCCGCTCGGTCAGGGTCGCTTTTGTGTAGATAACATTGCCGACGATTTTCCCGTCCTCCTCGATGACGAAATCGAGTTCCGGGATAAAGTCCGGGTGTTCGCGCATGATATGCACCAGAAAATGCTCGTCACAGCCGGGAACATTGACATTCCAGAAAGCGAGCCGGGTGAGTTCCTCGACAGTTCTGAAATCCTCAGCCGTTTCATTGCGGATTAACGCCATGCAATCTCCTCCATTCATTTATATCTGAAAAGAGTATACCACAAGAGAAAAGCGAATACAACGGATTTTACACGATTTACAATAAAAGAAAAAGAAAATTTCGGATATTCTGTTGCAATTTTACAAAAAAGAAGGTATCATAATGGTATCAGTTACTGAACTACTGAAAAGGAGCGTGGAATTTATGGCAGTATATACCCCTGATGGACGTGACAGCGATATTTCCCTGCTGG
>CALWWT010000135.1 GCA_944385325.1 uncultured Clostridia bacterium
ACTGTCATATCAAAAAAGTTTTACTCAATTTTTTTCAAAAAATTGTCCAGTCCAGGGTGAAACCCTGGTCGCTCTCCGCAGAGAGCGAAACTCTTTCCCCGAAACAAAATCAGGATGGGGAGGGAAAACTGTCCGGTGGACAGTTTTCCCGTGGGGAGACCCTATTAAGGGGTCTCCCTATGGGAAAAGTCCGCTCGATGCGGGCTTTTTCCATAAAAATCGAGCGAGCAGCTCACTTACCGCTGGTGCAGAACGTGAAGTTTTGTTTTCCTGGAAACACTTGCGAGGCAAAGTTTGCTGCGCCGGAAGGTAAGGGTGAATAAGTAAGAAGTAAATAGTTAAATGGAAAGGAGTGCTGCTGATGGCAAATTTTCAGATGACGATTACTGAGGCAGGACTGGCACTCATTGCCTCGGGAATGGACGGTGAAACCATCTGTTTCACCCATTTTATGATGGGTGACAGCGCCTACTCAGGCGACCTCTCCCAGGTGACCGGCGTGATCACCCCAAAATTCAGCCTTCCCATCGGTCAGATCACCCGTCGTGACAATCAGGTGACCATCAAGGGTATCCTGACCTTCCGTCTGGTTCAGACCGGGTTTACCTGGCGGGAACTGGGGCTGTACGTCAAGGACCCGGCTGGTGGTCCGGATATCCTGTACGCCTACGGCAACGCCGGCGAGGAGGGCGATTACATCCCGGGCGCCGATGAAACGACCCTGAATGAAAGGGTTTTGCAGCTGACGGTCGCGGTCGGTTCCGCGTCGGAGGTGACTGCCGAGATCGGCGGCAGCGGGATATTCGTCACCTATGAGGAGATGGACGCGGCGCTAAACGACCTCGGGCTGGTGGTGCTGAGCCATTCCAAATCCGGGAATAACCATGCGTTTACCGGTCTGGAAGGCAGGGAAGGGCTGCTGCTGGCAAGATTTTTGGCGACCGGAGGTTTTGCGTATGGGGATACCGCAACAGTGGACGGTATTATTTACCAGATGCAGACGACCGACGGCAATCCTCTGGAAGACGGGATGTTCATCACCGGCGCAGGGGTTGAAATGGTGGTCGATACAGGGGCAAAGATGCTAAATTTTAAGACCGGCGGGGGCTTGATCAAATCCAAACTTGCCCTCGCCGATGCGACCGAGGATACCGTTTTCAGCGGAAGGACCTTTTATGCCGGTGACCGCACGCTCCGCACCGGACGCGCTCTTTCGACCAAAACGACGGCGTCTGCTCGGGATATTCTCGCCGGTAAGACTGCTTACAATAACCTCGGTCAGCTGATCACAGGTTCAGGACGGACGCTGCTTGCCGGTTCCATCCAGCCGCCGATCGAGTACAAAACCTATACGATCCCGTACGGCAACAACCTCGGAAAACCGAAGGCGATCCTGGCGTATTTTAACGTCTGGATTGGCGGATACGCGACGTCGGGACAGCAGCCGAGTTTTTCGCCGTACTTTTTCCGCGGCGCGGTATCCGGTCAGCTCAATGGCATTACGACGGCGGTATCCGGCACGATGCGCAACCAGAACCAGTCCAGCGCTAATACCACCATCACGATCAACAGCGACAGTTTTTCGGTCACGTTCAGCAAATACGACTACGTTTCCGGCTCCGAATTCTGCTACATCTGCATCTGGTAACCCGGTGTCCGGGCGGACAGTTTGCCAAAGTGATTCCACGCTCCAAAAGGTGGCAAACCGACGCTTCGACCACGCTCGGACGTAAAGAGATGGTGCAGATTTGTATTCTGTTTTAAAGTCATTGAAGGAGGGATATTTTGGAGGATTTTGGGGGATTGATTGTCGCGGCGGTTGGGCTGCTGGGCAGCGTGTGTGCGATAGCGTTCGGCTGGGCGGCGTGGCGAAGAAATGAACGCCAGGATCATCAGTCGGGTGCCCGGGAAGACGGTCAATTGATCAGCGATATCGGCTATATCAAATCGGGCGTCGATGACCTTAAGCGCCGGCTGGAACGGCAGGAAGCGACCAACCTGGAATTTGCTTCCCGGCTGTCGCGCGTCGAATCGAGCGCTTCACAGGCACATAAACGGATCGATGAACTTGTCCGTCAGTAAACATTTTTGCAAGTGAAACACACATCGGGAGGAGGAAACCATATAATGGAAATGGTATGGAACCTGGTCATGGCTGCCGCGGTCGTTATTCTGACACGTTATCTTGTCCCGTGGCTGAAAGCACAGCTGGACGCGCGAAACGAAGCGTCCCTGATCGAGAAGATCGAACAGTATGTGATCGCCGCTGAACAGCTGATTCAGGGCGCACAGCGCGGAGCGGAAAGGCTCTCGTATGTCGAAGGATTGCTGGAAGCGGACGGCGTGCCGGTTACCGCGCGCATCCGGGCGCTGATCGAGGCGGCTGTCACCAGACTGTGCCAGTAAGGTCGGTTCGACCTGTAAAGGAGGGATGTTCGGGTGAATTATACGCTTGTCGGGCTGGACGTATCCAAACATCAGGGGAATGTCGACTGGGCAAAAGCGGCTGCCGGTCAGGATTTTGTGATCATCCGCGCCGGGTATGGACGCTTTGCCAGCCAGCAAGACCCATGCTTTAAAAAGAACATTGAGGGTGCGTTTTCAGCGGGGCTTCCGGTCGGTGTCTACTGGTACTCCTACGCCGCGACCGAAGCCGAGGCACGTCAGGAAGCGGAAGTCTGCCTGTCGGTTATCGCGCCGTACCGGGATAAAATCACGCTGCCGGTCTTTTTCGATCAGGAGTATGAGCCGAGTATCATCGCCGCAGCCAAGGCAGTCAGAACCGCCTGCTGCGTTGCGTTTTGCAAGGCGGTGGAAGCTGCCGGTTACCGTCCGGGAATGTACGGTTCACAGGACTGGCTGCAAAATAAAATCACCCTGTCCGCACTTCCGAAAGAAACGGTTGTCTGGTGTGCGCGGTACTCGGACAATGAACCGGTCGTTGCGCATACCGTCTGGCAGTATTCCAGCACCGGAAAAGTGTCCGGAATCTCCGGAAACGTTGACTTAAACCGTGCGGAAGGGTCGCTGCTCGGTGAGAAAAAGCGCTGGGAAAAGACCGAAAAGGGCTGGGTCTACGGCGGCTATAAAAACCGCTGGGCGAAAATCGACGGGTACTGGTACTGGTTTGATGCTGATGGTATCGCTGTCACCGGCTGGGTGAAGGTGGAAGGGAAATGGTATTACTTCCTGACACTTGCCGACGCGCAGAAGACCGGGCTTAAGGAATGTGCCTGCATGGAAATCAGCGACTGATACGGATTTTGTATAACAGGGCTCCGGCTTTAAGCTGGGGTCTTGTTTTGGTATACGGGCAACACAAAACCCCTGGAAATTCCATCACGGAATTCCAGGGGTTTAGCATTTCAATCAGTCAGAGTACACAAATCAGCTCAGCGAATCCAGGCGCCGTTTGCATCGACTCTGTAGCCGTCGGGAGTAGTAGTGCTGGTCAGCATCTTGCCGTCTGCACCGACGTAATAGTATTCGCCTTTCCATTCAATCCAGGAAGAGACCGCCATTGCGCCGTTGCCGCGGAAGTAGAACCAGTTTCCGTCTTCATCTTGATACCACCAGGAGGAAGCCATTCCGCCCCAGTCATAGAAGTAATAGGTCTTGCCGTCGATTTCAGTCAGACCGCCGCAGAGCATGACACTCTTTTCATCGAGGTAGTACCATGTGTTGCCGTCCTTCTGCCAGCCGGTCAGTTTAGTGCCGTTATCGTACAGGTACCATCTGGCGCCGATCTTAACCCAGCCGTCGCGCGCAGGAGCAGTAACAGTGGGCTGCTGTGGAAGAACGGGAACAAAGGTAACCTCGTCGTAAACTGCATAAACGGTGACATGTGCAGCCGGCATAGTGAAGGTAGTGGTTGCGCTGTAGGGGTCAGTAAGTGTGACATTGCCGGAAGAAACGGCCCAGTTTTTGAAGAAATGTCCGTTATAGTATTCAGGCGTGGTGATGGTGACAGTCTGTCCTTTAGCATAAGAGGTGGAAACGTTATTGACAGTAGCGGTAAAGGTAGTCTGAACGGTGCTGCCATCTGTTCCAATTTCAACCTTTTCACCGCTCGGAGTGGTCAGAGTAGGAGCGGAAGTCACACCAGTCGTATCAAAAATAATACCCTTGTTCGGGTCAACGGTTGCAGACAGGTTATCCTGTTTAACAGATACGGTGTCTCCAGTGGAAGCGGCATTGACTGCATCCTGAATGTCAGTGTAAACAGCCATACGACCGGAAACGGATTTGACGGTTGCTTCGACAGTGTCAGCAAGATACTCATCCGGTACAGAGGTACTGAAAGAACCGCCGGAAATGTTAATATTTGCGTTTTGTGCGTTATCTCCTGCGACTGGCTGCAAATCAATATCGAAATTGCCGTTTTCAATAGTAAGGCTGGCTTTGGAGAACCAGTCGCTTGGCTTGGTGCTATCATTTGTGTATTCCACCTTACCAGTGATGGTACCGGTCATGTTGTTGTCAACGGTGACGGTGACGCCTTCGCCAAACCCGCCGCTTGGCCAGTAATACAAATCAAAAGCAACTTTTCCAGCTGCTGCGGTGATATTGGTATTTCCG
>CALWWT010000136.1 GCA_944385325.1 uncultured Clostridia bacterium
AATCCCTGTGCACTGATAAAGTTGTTCATGCCGACGCCTATCATGACAAAAATCGTACCTATCAGATAGATCGAAAGATAAGCAGAGGCATAAGGATAGGTATCATTGCTCGCACCAAACAGGTACAAAACCGGTTTTTTGAAAACCTCACACAGTATGGTCAGCAATGCTCCTGTCGAAACCAACATAAAAAAGGAGTTGCCCATAATCTGTCTGGCACGCTGCTCATCTCCCTCGCCTCTCGCGATGGAACAAAGCGGAGCTCCGCCGCTGCCAAACAGGTTGGTAAATGCGGTTATCACCGTAATGATCGGAAAAGTCAGCCCCAGTCCAGTCAGTGCCAGGCTGGATGCACCCGGCAGATGCCCGATATAGATCCGGTCAACTATGTTATAGCAGAGCTGAACAAGCTGTGCTACCGTCAGCGGAACTGATAACGACAGGATATTTTTCCAAACTGCACCTTTGGAAAAATCATTCCTGCCAACAACGGCCTGTGCCATAAAATCATCGCTCTCCTCTGTTATTTAGTTGCAGTTGCAATGATTGAATTATACCATATTTTTACATTGCTGTCAAACCGGCACAGGTCTTGTTCCATATTCGGGAAATCCTATAAAAAAATCTGTAGCCAGGTAACGATCAAAAGACTGATTTCCAATATCCAAATTCTCCACTATATATAAAGAAGAAAAGAAAAATAGCAGTAAATTCTGCTCAAATTATTACAAAATATTGTATCAGATTACGGCTGACTGAAAATTAAGTGAAAAGTAGGTGAAGATAGTCGTTTTGCTTGCAATGGACTTTGCGTTGTGCTATAATTGTACACGGTTTAACCTGCACAGTTTGGTAATTGTGCAGCATTTTCAGCACCGGATATGCAGATATCTGTAGCATTGATGCAGCTGATGTCCGTTCTTATCCGCGGCGGGATACCGCCAAGCTGACAAATTCTTATCAGAATGGAGTTTTTGGAAATGATTGAGGTAAAAAACCTCACCAAGTATTACGGAGACAAACATGCCGTTGACGGCATCAGCTTCTCGGTAAAACAGGGTGAAATCCTGGGTTTCCTCGGCCCCAACGGCGCCGGCAAGTCCACTACGATGAATATCCTGACAGGATATATCTCGTCCACCTCCGGCTCGGTTGAAATTGACGGATATGATATCCTGGACAATCCAATCGAAGCCAAACAGAAGATCGGCTATCTGCCTGAACTTCCTCCCCTCTATACCGATATGACGGTTCAGGGATATCTCAGCTTTGTCTACGATCTCAAAAAATGCAAAATCCCCAAAAAGCAGCATATCGATGATGTCTGCCGCAGGGTCCGTATCGACCACGTCCAGAACCGTATCATCAAAAACCTGTCAAAAGGTTACCGTCAGAGAGTTGGTCTTGCACAGGCTCTGATCGGCAATCCCGAAGTCCTGATCCTGGACGAACCGACAGTCGGTCTTGACCCCAAACAGATCATTGAGATCCGTGACCTGATCAAAGTTTTAGGTGAACGGCACACCGTTATCCTTTCTTCCCACATCCTGTCGGAAGTACAGGCAGTCTGCGACCGTCTGGTTATTATCAACGGCGGCAAGATCGTTGCAGATGATACTGCTGAAAACCTGACCCGCAAGCTTTCCAGGGATTTCCGCTACATCATCCGTGTAGAGGGTCCTCAGGAAGACATCCAGAAGGTTCTCTCGTCCATTCCCGGAATGAAGGAAGTCCTTTATAACGGCGAAAAAGAGCCTGGTGCGTTTGAATTCAGCCTTGAGTCTGATCCTTCTTTAGACATCAGAAGAGAGGTCTTCCATCGCATCGTAACCCGCAACTGGACAATCCTCTCCTTCCGTTCGACCGAGATGACGCTGGAAGACATCTTCCTCCAGCTGACAACCGGCGACAGTGCTGCTGCTGAAGCTACGCTTGCAGGTGCTGACAAGGAAGAGGAAAAGCCCGCTTCGGTCGAACCTGCTCAGGTTGCATCGATTGAGGTCGTCAATCCTGAAACCGGCAGCCTGGAAGATGTCTCCAAACCGTTGGAAGCTCCGTCAGACGTCCAAGAGAAAAAAGTCAATATGAATGAAAATGGAGGTGAAGAATAATGCTTGCCATTTTCAAACGTGAGTTCAACTCCTATTTTACCAACCCTATGGGTTATGTCTTTCTGGCGGTATTCTATTTCTTCTCTGGAATGTACTTTTCCATCACCCTGAAATACAATTCAACCGATATCACAATGGTTTTCTCCTACCTGTTTGAAGTGCTGATGTTTATCATCCCGCTTCTGTGCATGAGACTGATGTCGGAAGAAAAACGCCAGAAAACCGACCAGCTGCTGCTGACCAGCCCTGTTTCCATCACCGGTCTGGTTGTCGGCAAGTTCCTTGCAGCTTTTGCAATCTATGGAATGGCACTGGCAGTTACGGTCGTTTATTCGATTATCCTCTCTTTCTTTGCTACTCCTCAGTGGGCTGTTATTATCGGCAACATCTTTGGTTCCCTGATCATGGGCGCTGCCATGATCGCCATCTGCCTGCTGATCTCGGCGTGCACCGAGAGTCAGATCATCGCTGCAATCGGCGGTCTGGCTGCAATGCTGCTGCTGTGGATGGTCGAGAATGTCGCGTATCTGCTGCCCGATTCCTTTGCATGGCTGGGCAACATCCTTTCTCAGCTCTCCTTCTCCAGCAGATACAACAACTTCTGCTCCGGAATTTTGAATATCGGCGATGTTCTTTTCTATATCAGTGCGGTTGTCGTTTTCCTGTTCTTTAACGTCCGCGTCATTGAAAAGAGACGCTGGAGCTGATTTTGACTATTAAGAAAGGAACGTCCTCAAGATGAATAAGGAAAAGAATGTTAAGCAGCCGAAAGAAAAATCGGCTCGTGAACTCAATCGCAGCCGCAAGCTGCGCCACGGTACAATGGCGACTGTGCTTTCCGTCTGCTTTGTCGCAGCGGTTGTGCTGGTCAATGTCATTGTTTCCATTCTGGTGGAACGGTATCCCCTTACTGTCGACCTGACTTCCAATAAGATTTTTGAGCTTTCGGATGAATCGATCGACTATATTTCCAATCTGGATAAGGATATCAATGTCTATGTCCTTGCAACCAAGGAAGATTTCTCCGGCAATAACCAATATTACAAACAGGCGGATACTGTTATTAACAAGTACGCCCTGTATTCTGACCACATCAATGTCTCCTACATCGATCTGTACTCAGACGTCGACTTTGCGGCTCAGTACCCCGATGAGCAGCTGACCTATGGTCAGATCCTGCTGGAATGCGAAGGACGTCATCAGACACTGTCTGCCTATGACCTGTTTGATGTGGACGAACAGTATGGTTCCATCCAGTCTTCTACCACTGAGCAGGCTATGACCAGTGCGATCATGAACCTGACGGACTCCAACCCGATCAGCGTTGTTTTCCTGGAAGGCTTTGGTTCCAACGGTCGTACCGACTCCAGCAATCTGGAATCCATCCTCACCAACAACGGCTATCTCGTCTCCAGCATCAACTTCCTTTCCGAAGATATCCCGGAAGATGCCGACGCAGTTATCCTCTGCTCCCCCACTTCCGACCTGACCAGCGAACTGGCTGACAAGCTGGCGCTCTGGCTGGAAAATGACGGTAAATTTGGACATACCATGCTGTACTTTGCAGATGGTTCCCAGCCTTCGCTGCCTGTCCTGGAAGGCGTGTTAAATGAATGGGGCATCGGTGTCCAGTCCGGCTTCCTGGCTGAAACTGACCCCAGCCATGTTTACAACAGCTATACCTACCTGCTGGGCGAATATGTCGACAATGATTTTGTCGATTCCGCTGACAAGCCGGTTCTGCTCCCCAATGCAAAAGCTCTCACCGCACTGTGGGATGTCGAGTCCAACCGTTATACCCATGTACTGCTCAACACCTATGATACTGCTGTAATCGTTCCGGAAGACGCTGACGAAAACTGGCAGCTGACCGACGGTGAACAGTCCACCTATCCGATGGTTGTCCTTGGACAGCGTCTGACCTATGAGGGAACAACTGCTCTGAATTCCTATGTCGCTGCTTTCGGTTCGATGGATATGACCAACTCCGCCTTTACCGGCATGAGCGCTGTTAATAACGGTGAATATGTTGTCGACCTGCTTAACTCTCTGACCGGCAAGGAAGAGGGCATTACCATCGTCGGCAAACAGCTGGGTACCGAAACACTGGGTATCAGTGAACAGCAGGCAAATGTACTGGGCAACTTCTTCCAGTATGGTCTGCCGGTCATTGTCATTGTCATCGGCGTTGTTGTCTGGGTGCGCAGGAGGAATAAGTAATGGCAGCCAAAGTAAACAAGAAAAAAAGAAACCTGATTATCGGTGCTGCCTTTTTGCTGGTTCTTGTTGCTTTGCTGCTGGTGCTCCTGTTTGGACCCGGCAGCCAGCAAACGGCTGAATCGGAAGAAGAATCTACCTCTGTGGTTTCTTCAACTACGGTCGAACTGATCGTTTCAGATGCAAATGAGATCACGGAATTACAGATTGAAAACGCAACCGGCAGCTATGCAATCTCCTGTGTTCAGGCAGCCACAGAGGAAGAAGATGCTGTATACAGTATTGAAGAACTCAGCGGCTTTGACGAAAATCAGGATGAGCTTTCTGGGATGGTTACTGATTTTGCTAACGTCAGCGCTGTCCGTTTGATCGAAGCTGACGCACCTGATATCGCAAAATATGGTCTGTCTGATCCCAGCTGTGTTATCCGCACCATCTATAGTGATGGGACGGAACATGTCATCACGGTCGGCAATCCCCTGACTACCGGCGGTGGTGCCTATATGATGGTCGACGGCGACCCCAACGTTTACTCGATGGGCAGTTCCAAAATGTCCAGGCTTGAATATTCAATGCTCGATTATCTGGACAAAAACGTTATTGACCCCTGGACTTCTTACACTGATGACGATGGAAACGAAGTTTCCGCTCCAACAATCGGCTATCTGGAAGTTACCGGCGGTACCCTGGAAAAAACGCTCCGCATTGAACCTTTCACTGAAGAAGAGCTCGCCTCTTCCTCCACAGCTTATGGTTCTACTTATAAAATTGTGGAGCCTTTCGAAGCAGATATGAAATACCGCAGTGACTCAGAAGGCAACGACCAAAACGCTGTTTATACCACCGGTCTGCAGCAGCTGACTGCCGACAGTGTCGCAATGATCAATCCTACTGAGGAAGATTTGACTGCGCTCGGGTTTGACGAACCTTACTGCACCATCTCCTTTGAACGGGATGGTACTGAGTATGTATGGACTGTCGGCAACGACACAACTGCTTCCGATGGCTCAGCTGCCCACTATCTGATGGCTGAGGGTAAAGACATGATTTTTGTTGTGACCGATGCAAATCTCCCCTGGATTTCCATCAATATCAACAATATGTATTCCAGCCTGATGCTGCTGCCCAATATTAAAGATGTTTCTGCAATCGATCTGATGATCTATGACCAGACCTACTCCTTTGAAATCGACCCGGCAGAAGATGAGGATTCGGATATTGTACCTCATATCGATGGCGAAGAGGTTGATCTGGAAAACTACCGGGATATGTATCAGTACCTGCTGTCCGTTCCGGCTGAAGGTATCTATGAGGGCGATGAAACTTCCGGTACGCTGGTCGCTTCCTTCACCTATCACTACACCAATGGAGGCAGTGATACGGTAGAACTGCTCGACCTTGGCGACCGCAGCTGCATCCTGTCCATCAACGGCAACAGGCAGTGGACTACCCGTATTGCCTATGTTCAGCACCTTGAAACCAATATGGAAAGACTGCTGAATGGCGAAGCCCCTGTCCTTGATTACTGATTGGTTTAAATAGTGAAAAAGTGCCCGGCGGATATTCCGTCAGGCACTTTTTTCATAAACAGCAAAGTCCCAGGTGTTCCAATTTCCCGAAGGAACACCTGGGACTTTGCCTGTTTTCCGAGTATGTACACGATTCAGTCTTCGATGTAGAGGTCCTCTGTCTGCTCAAGCGCCTTCTTGAGCAGCTGGATAGCATGAGCACCCTGATCATTTTCCAGATAATCGACGGCATCCGATACCGCACCACAGAGAATCGCGTACATTCTTTCATAAACTGCCATAAATGGCACCTCCCTCGTTGTAGTATCTACATTATAGCACATGCCTGTCCAAAATGCAACAGATTTTACAAAAATTAACATTTCGTTTTGTGCATATCGACAATCATTGACAAGTCCTTTGCTATAGTTTGTCTTTTCGACAGGAATATACGGCGATTTCGGTCTGCTGGCAACAAAATGAAAGGCCATCCGATACCTTTTGCACCGGCGGCCTCTCATCACTCGTAAAAATTATGACAGAAACTGTTTCATCTGCTCGATATTCTGCTGCTCAGTCGACAAGAGTTTCCCGGCAAGCCGGCGGACTGCCCGGTCCTCTCCGTCATAATCGCCCAACCGTCGGGTAATTTTGGTCAGCCCCATTGCATTGCCCTGAATCATCATCTCGGCAATCGATTGTGGTGAACTGTCGCGCATCGTATTGACAGTGGCTGTCACCTTGGCAGTCATCTTTGCCATTGCAGAAGGCGCTTCCGGTTCACTTCCGCGCTCCCGGAGCAGCTCCATAGCTTCACTGCGGATCTGATCATATTCGCTGAGCTGACTCTGCAAAGCGCCGCGCAATTTTTCTCCGCTTGCAGTCTCAAGTACCTTGAGGATACCATCAACGCCCATATCCGCATTCTGATAAATATAAGACAAAAGTTCCTGATCGTTCATACCATTTTCCATCCTTTCCTGATTTGGACGGTATCAGTATGAACCTGTCGAATACCAAATATTCAAAAAAATAAAAATCATGTAAGGGCAATGATTGCATAATTCAGGTACCCTGCGTACAACATAAACAACAGGTACAAAACCAGCAGCCATCCGGCGATCGGAGCACTCCTGCGCAGCATCAAAATCAATACCGCTACCGACAGCACAATCAGCCCGATCAGTACCAGTGCCCACCCAAACCAGCAGGCACGGAAAAATACCGGCATCCACAATCCGTTCAGAATCAGCTGAAAAAGATAGACCCTTCGTGCCGAACCGTCCGCTGAAACCGCCGTCCGCGCAAGGTAATCGGACAACCCCATCATCAGGTAAAGCACCGTCCAAACCCAGGAAAACAACCATCCGGGCAGCGCAAACTCCGGCTTTGGCAGCAGCTGATAAAACGACCTGACGTTTGCGCTTCCGCCTGCCGCCAGAAAGGATACAAGCCCTACTCCAAGCGGCAGCAAGAGAGATTGCAGCAATAGCTTTAACCGTATCATAAAAACACCTCCGGCAGAATCCTGTCGGAGGCAATATATGCGGATTTTTTCAAAATCATTCCTGGTCTGCCGGTCAGCTGGTCAGCCGGCTGATCAGATCAATATACAGCTGCTGGTAATCTTCCAGCAGCCTTTTGCGCAGACGTCCGGCTTGCTCCTCATCCGGCGCGTAAAGCGACAGCTTCATAAATTCAATTTCACCATCATGAAAAGAAAAGTCGACCCGGTAACCATCTTCCAGCTGAACAATCTGCGCAGTCGTCTCACTGCTCAGACGGTTTTCCCGGCGCAGCGTCTCCGCACGGCTGAGCACCCGTTCACGCAGTGTCACCGGCAGTTCACCTGCAAGCTCTTCGGCAGTCCGTACCCCCAGACGGGTCAGCACCAACCCTTTTCCCTGCTCCCGCAGGTGTCCCAGTTTTTTCAGACTGGCAAGGGTAGTCGTCAGCAAAAAGTAATTGACCGTCTGATCGCCGGTCAGCAGCTCGACCAGTTCGCCCTCCGACACCGGACGCCCCAGCCGCTGCAACAGATAACAGATCATGATTTTAACGATCGATGGGTCACGGACTCCTCCCGGAGGAATCCCAGCGATCAGATTATCCTGATACTCCACTTGCCGACCACCACTTTTCCATTGATATCCTGTCCCGGCAACACGTCCGGAAACTGTATTTGTTTTATTATATCATGAACCGAACACTTTTGCAATCTCCGCAGCTGTTTTTTCAGCACCCGGGCATTTTTCACAGCCAAAACCCCTTCAAAATTAGGTTTGTAACAATTGTTTTGTTCAGTATGTCAAAAATGCCGCCAAAATATTTGTAAAAAAGGGCGCAGATTGCTCTTTACAAACGACTCGGTTTCCTGTAAAATATACTAAAACAAAATGCATCAGAACCAGATGAAAATTCTGTCAAAATCCCTTTAAGTTAGTCCTGTGAGGCTGACAAGGCGGTTTGCTTTCTGGCTGGGGCTAGGTATACCCCGGGCAATGTGCAAAGATTCAAACCAGACTGTCAGTTTACGGACAGTCTGGTTTTTATTTTGGAAAGGAGACGGAAATGGAAGGAAAAGCCCTGATCATGGATGAAAAGGCAATGTCCCGTGCCATCAACCGGATCTCCTATGAGATCATTGAGCGAAACAAAGGCTCGGAAGGTCTTTGTGTGATCGGTATCTATTCACGCGGTGTGGAACTGGCACAGCGGATCGCTGATAAGATTCAGTCGGTCGAACAACGCTCTGTTCCTGCCGGTTGTCTGGATATCACTCCCTTCCGGGACGATGGGAAAAAATATGAAGGTGCCAACCACACCGACATTCCCTTCCCTCTGGATGACAAACAGGTCATTCTGGTGGATGACGTCATCTGCACCGGACGCAGTGTCCGTGCAGCCATCGACGGTATCCTGTCGATGGGACGCCCAAGACGAATCCAGCTTGCGGTACTGATCGACCGTGGTCACAGGGAACTCCCGCTGCGGGCTGATTTCATCGGGAAAAACGTTCCTACCTCGCGGGATGAGGAAATCTGTGTCCTGGTACAGGAACGGGACGGAAAAGACTGTGTGATCATCCGTTAAATAAACTCACTTATCCATAAAGGAGAAGCTTATGATTTTGATTAAAGGCGGACGGGTCGTCAGCCCTAAAAATGGAGTAGACGGTCTGTACGATATTCTGATCGACGGCGATCGGATTGTCCGTGTCAGCAGTGAACCGATCGGCGATCTGCCGGAGGATGCCCGGATACTGGATGCCAGCGGCAAACATGTATTCCCGGGATTTGTCGATATGCATGTCCACCTGCGCGATCCTGGTCAGACCCATAAGGAGGATATCTATACCGGCTGTGCGGCGGCTGCCGCAGGCGGCGTCACTTCGGTCGCCTGTATGCCCAATACCCGCCCGGCGGTCGATTCACCGGAAACGATCCGATATATTCTGGATAAGGCTCAGACTGCCAGCGCCAGAGTTTATCCGGTCGCCTGTGTGACCAAAGGGATGGACGGCGAGGCGCTGACCGATATGGCTGCCCTCAAAAGTGCTGGCGCTGTCGCTTTCTCGGATGACGGAAGACCTGTCCGTAATGCCCGTACCATGCTGGAAGGTATGCAGCATGCCGCTTGTGTGGGCAAGATGGTTCTCTCCCACTGTGAAGACCTCGACCTGATTGCAGGCGGTATCATCCACAAGGGTGAGGTTTCCAGAATGCTGGGTGTCCGCGGCATGGACCGGGCAAGCGAGGATTCGATCACTGCAAGGGAAATCTGCCTGTCGGATTCCAGCGGCGCTCCGATCCATATCTGCCATGTGTCTACCCGCGGTGCTGTTGACCTCATCCGCCACGCCAAATCCAGAGGCGTCCGGGTCACCTGTGAAACTGCTCCCCACTATTTTATCCTCGACCACAAAAAGCTGCTGAGCAAGGATGCCGATTACCGGATGAATCCCCCGCTGCGGGAACAGAAGGATATCCGCGCCATCCTCGGCGGTCTGGCCGACGGAACCATCGACTGTATTATCACCGACCATGCGCCCCATACCGCTGAGGAAAAGGCGGACTTCTACTCCGCTCCCAACGGCGTCGTCGGGCTGGAAACCAGCTTCGCCGCCTGCTATACCTATCTGGTCAGGACCGGCGTCATCTCGCTGCGGCGGCTGGTCGAGCTGATGAGTGAAAACCCCGCGACCATCCTCGGCATCCCCGGCGGCTCCATCGAAGAAGGCGGACCGGCGGATATCGCAATCGCTGATACCAATATGGTCTGGACGGTCGAGCCGCAAAAGCTCCACTCCAAGTCCAAAAATACCGTATTTAAAGGAATGACCTTGCAGGGCAGGGTCATCACAACCATCTGCCGCGGAAAAATTGTCTATCAGTTATCCGAGGCCGACGGCAACCAGTAAAACGGCTGCTGATAAAATGACAACTGAGTATATAACTGGAGGTATTTACTATGTCTTTTGATAAGCTGATTGATCGCATCAAAGAAATGAAAAACCCGACTGTCGCCGGGCTGGACCCCAACTTCTCGTATGTACCGGAATATATCCGGGAAAAATATGCTTCTATCCCCGATCCGCTGGAAGCAGCTGCTAAAGCGGTGCTGGAATACAACTGCGGGCTGATCGACGCACTGTGCGACATCGTCCCCGCTGTCAAACCCCAGGCTGCTTACTATGAAATGTACGGCTGGTATGGAATGAAGACCTTTGCGGAAACCATCTCCTATGCACAGAGCAAAGGCATGTATGTCATCGCCGACTGCAAGAGAAATGATATCGGCTCGACGATGGAAGCCTATTCGACCGCACATCTGGGCGAGATCGAACTGTATGGCAAAAAGGTCGCCCCCTTCGGCGCCGACGCACTGACTGTCAACGGCTATCTCGGAAGCGACGGCATCCGTCCTCTGCTGGGTGCCTGCAAGGAATTTGATAAGGGTATCTTTGTCCTGGTTAAGACCAGCAACCCCTCCTCCGGCGAACTGCAGGACAGAAAACTCTACAACAAAAAGGGATTCCCCTCCGGCAACGTCTATGAAGTCATGGGCGATATGTGCGAAAACTGGGGCAGTGAAGTCCCCGGCAGCAAGTACGGCTACTCCGGTGTCGGCGCGGTCGTCGGCGCAACCTACCCTGAACAGCTGGCCGAGCTGCGCAAGCGTCTTCCCCATACCTTCTTCCTCGTACCCGGTTACGGCGCACAGGGCGGCGGCGGAGCTGGCGTCGCAGGCGCATTTGACCAAGAGGGCCTCGGCGCAATCGTCAACGCTTCCCGCTCCATCATCTGCGCTTATAAAAAGGAAGGCTGCGACGAAACCGATTATGCCGGTGCAGCAAGAAGAGAAGCAATCCGCATGCGGGATGATATCTGCTCTTATATCAATCTGAAATAATCAGATCATCAGGATCATTTTTGATGATCTGTCTGCCAACCTGTTGTCACCCCACCCAGAAAGGATCGAGATTTTATTATGCCACTGAGAAAAGATATAAAGAAGGTCATGGTCATTGGCTCCGGCCCGATCGTCATTGGTCAGGCTGCTGAATTTGACTATGCAGG
>CALWWT010000137.1 GCA_944385325.1 uncultured Clostridia bacterium
CGCGCCGGGCACGGGTGAAACGCGAGGATTTATCTGATGCATCTGATATTTTAGCATATCTTTTTGATATGCGCAACTGTCGGTTTGTAAAAATATTCACGGAAAATTTGCCGGATTTCCGGTATCAGACCGGGCGTACAGCTTGACTTTTGGGTGGGATTCTTTTATAATAAGCACATGTAGTGCCGTTTTGCGGAAAACACGCTTTTTACTGTTTTGCCTTCCGGGATGGGATGCGAAAGGGCGCCGGTGCGTCTTTTGCTTTCCGTCTGCGGGGGCTTTTTCGCGGCAGCACAATAAACCACAGCATTGGAGGAATTGCTTCATGAAACGAGTGCCCAAGCCCGTGTTTTTCATTGTGTCAATTCTCATTGTTGTCCTGACCCTTTTGTCTCTGTTTGGTTTCAAAACGACCTACGGTGACAAGGAAACAGTGTATATCAAGGGCGGCAATGATATTCGATGGGGCATTGATATCAGGGGCGGCGTAGACGTAACCTTCACTCCGCCTGAAGGCGTCGAGGCAACAAAGAGTCAGATGGATGCGGCAAAGGAAGTCATCAACTCCCGTCTGGTGTCGCTCAACATCACCGACTCAGAAGTGTACGTTGACTACGACAAATACCGGATTATCGTCCGTTTCCCCTGGAAAGAGGGCGAAACCGATTTTGACCCGCAGGCTGCTATTGAGGAACTGGGTGATACCGCTGTCCTGACCTTCCGCGAAGGTCACGAGACGGATGAAACGGGTGCACCTTCTGGTGTTACAGCTGAGAACATCATTATCGATGGTGAGGATGTTAAGGAAGCTTACCCGTACTACAACCAGGAAGAAAATTCTTATGGTGTCAGCCTGGAACTGTATGATTCCGGCAAAGAAGCGTTTGCTGAGGCGACCACACGTCTTGCGGAAACCCAGGGAACCATTTCTATCTGGATGGATAACACAATGATCTCTTACCCGTCGGTCAATACGCCGATCACCGATGGTCAGTGCCAAATCACCGGTAACTTTACCGCTGAGGAAGCAACCTCTCTGGCCAACAAAATTAATTCCGGTGCGCTTCCGTTTAATCTGGTTGCGGAAAACTACTCCACCATCAACCCGACACTGGGACTTGGTGCCCGTGACGTCATGCTGGTGGCTGGTGCGATTGCGTTTGTTATCATCTGCATTTACATGATTATCTTCTTCCGTCTGCCGGGCGTTGTTGCGATGTTCGCGCTGATGGGACAGGTTGCGGTTTCGATTGCAGCCATTTCCGGTTTCTTTGGCTTTATGTCTTCCTTTACCCTGACGCTGCCGGGTATTGCCGGTATTATCCTGGGTGTCGGTATGGGCGTTGACGCAAACGTCATCACCTTTACCCGTATCAAGGAAGAGGTCTGCGCAGGCAAGTCGATCGACGGCGCGATCACGCTTGGTTATGACCGTGCGTTCTCAGCTATTTTGGACGGCAACCTGACAACCATTATTATTGCAATCATCCTGATGGGTTCGTTTGGTCCGACCGACTCCTGGTTTGCAAAGCTGCTTAGCCCGCTGTTTTTCATGTTCGGAGCTTCGACAGCCGGTACGATCTACTCTTTCGGCTATACGCTGCTGGTAAGCTGTATCCTCAACTTTATCTTCGGCGTAACGGCTTCCCGCCTGATGCTGCATTCGTTGTCCCGGTTCAAGTGCCTCCGCAAGCCGTATCTGTATGGAGGTGTTAAGAAATGAGTTACGATCGCGAAAAAATTGAACAGCTGGTCAAGCCTCCCAAGGGCATCCGGCTTCCGCGGATTGACTTTATCGGGCACCGCAAGCTGTATTATGCGATTTCCTGCACGCTGCTGGTAATTGCGATCATTGTTTCTCTGGTCTTTGGCGTCAAGATCGATATCAAGTTCACTGGCGGTACGATTGCAACTTATTCGTATACCGGTGTGATCGATGAAGACGATTTTGAAAAGACGGTTGAAGACGTGACCGGGAAAGAAGTTTCGGTGTCCGGTTCGCAGGACCTTTTGACCGGTGAAAATAACTTTACCGTTAACTTCTCGGAAGCCATCGCGCTGGATGTTGAAGAGCAGACTGCGATGAACAATGCAATTGACGAGGCTTATCCGGATAATAAAATAGAGGTTGTCACCGTCAGTTCTGTTTCACCTACGATGGGCTTTGACTTCTTGCTCAAGTGTATTGTAGCGGTTGGATTTGCATCGGTGGTCATGGTTATCTACGTTGGTCTTCGATTCAGAAAGATCGGCGGTATGTCGGCTGGTGTCTGTGCGCTGGTTGCGCTGGTGCATGACCTGTGCATGGTTTACGCAACCTTTGCGATCTTCCGTATGCCGCTGGATGATAACTTTATGTCCATCATGCTGGTTATTCTGGGCTACTCGGTCAACGATACCATTATTATCTATGACCGTGTTCGTGAAAACGAACAGCTGTACGGTAACAAGCTGACTCCGGCTGAAATGGTCAACCTTTCGACCAACCAGTCGCTCAGCCGTTCGCTGCATACCTCTGCTACGACCATTTTTTCTATGGTCGTCGTGCTGATTATGGCGCTGGCCAATGGTGTTGATTCAATCGTCACCTTTACACTGCCGCTGATTGTCGGTCTGATTTCCGGTACCTATTCGACGCTGTGCATTGCCTGCCCGACTTGGGTCGGCTGGCTGGAGCACAAGGCGAAAAAGGCTCGCAAATCTGCCTGATTTGCAAAAAAAATATGGAGTGTACATTCCTTTCCGGGATGCACACTCCATTTAGAGTGTCGAAAAAGTATTTTGGAGAATTTTGGAAATCACCAAAACTCATCCAAAGTTTACCATAGGACGGAAAGCAGGTCCAGGGGCGCAGCCCCTGGGCGCGCCCTTGGCGCGCAATCCCTAAAAAAACGTAGCCGTTGGCGCAGCAGGCGGCAACGGCGGACA
>CALWWT010000138.1 GCA_944385325.1 uncultured Clostridia bacterium
TCTGGTACCAGTTGCAATTGTTGTACTGGCAGTTATGGTATTCGGCGGAATGTTGCTTTACCGTATTTGAATGATCTTTTTTACCCCGTCCTGCGCTGCTGATGCGGCGCAGGACGGGGTTTTTGCTAGCATATTCTTGCTAGCATATTCTTGCTAGCATATTCAGTCGACTAAACAAAACCTCCCTGGAGTACAGCGGTTTGACAACCGTATTCCAGGGAGGTTATAATTTACCACTGAAATGGAGCCGGGAGAGGAAGGTTCGTCCTCCCTCTCCGGCAGTGAGATTTGGCAGTTATTTGCCATTGTTGGCGCGCCATGTATCCAGCTGGGTCTGTTTTTCCTGCATATACTTCTGGTATCCGGCAGCGTTGAGCTTTTCAACCATTTCCGGAATAGCCGTGTCGGGATCGGTCATGCCGTATTCGATCGACTTCTGGTATTCCGAGTAGGCGTTGGTAAGTGCAGTGTATTCGTTGGTAACAGGCGTATTGTCGAACATGAAACCGTTGGCTTCCGAAACAACTGCATTTGCGTTGAATTCCTCATAAATATCCCAGAGGTTGGTCGGGTTGCCATATTCGGGCATTGCCAGGAACTGGCCGGGTGCCAGCCACTGGAGCGCGTGGTTGTATTCGCCGTCTTCTTTGAACTTGGCAGTGCCGTCGATCTCCTCAAAATCGACGTCCTTTTCGCCCCATTTGAACAGCTCGTTCCATTCAGACGAGGTATACATGAAATTCATGTACTGCATTGCGGCAACGATGTCCGCTGTATTGGAGCAGATGCACCAGGGCATCGAACCAATCGAGTTGGAACCGGTAAAGTCCGGGCCGCCGAGGACGATCGTCATGTCACGGCCGCAGAGGGTGGACTCCTGAATATCGGAGCCGGGCTTATAGTTGGTGATGTAGGACATCAGCGAACCAGCCTTGACACGGGCATTTGCAGCGGTGGTATCGGTCAGGTCGGAAGGATTGATGCAGCCGTAGTTGAACAGCTCGCCCATCCCGTTGACCATCGCCAGATAGGAGTCATCTGAGAACCAGTCGACAACGTCGCCTTTGCCGTAATCAGCCAGTACGCCGAAGTAGTCGCCGCCGAGTGCGTCCACATCCGTCCAGCCTGCCTGCAGACCGCCGGGCGAGAAGGTGTCCATATTCGGATTGGCGTCATGTGTTGCCTTGAGGATGGTGATCAGGTCTTCCAGGCCGTTGACACGCCAGACGTCGCTTTCAAAATCAGGTTCAAGGTCCATGTATTCGGCGGCTGCTTCAAGATATTCGGTGCCAATTGCCAGCGCAAAACGTCCCTGTGCGTTTTCTTTCTGCTGCGCAACACCGTACAGTACGCCGTCGGCACCGCGGCAGGCGTCCAGGATATCCCATCCCATCGTGTCGATGATGCCGGAGCCATAAGTCTCAAGCAGATTGTAGCCGTCTACTTCCTGCTCGAAATCTTCCCAGTAGTCCTTCGCGATACCATTGGTATAGCCGACGCCAATAGAGGAAATGATGTCGATCTGCTCGCCGCCGGAAATCGCCAGCGTGACCGACTGGGTGCGGTTTGCAAAGTCGGTGATCTGCATCTCGACCTGAAGGTTCAATGCCGGGATGGTCAGTTCGTTCATTTTTTCGACGATGCGGTCGATGCCGTCCAGCGTGCCGGAATAGGTCGGCCAGTTGACAACAATCGTCTGCGGCTCAGTACGCGCTGCAATTGCTGCGGCTGCCGGGTCGGCATCAGCTGCTGCGTCACCAGAATCGGAAGTGGAAGCGCTGCTGCCTGCTGCGTCCGGCTGGGAGCTGCTGTCAGACGAGCTGTCACCACATGCCGTGAGGCTGGTAACGGTCAGGATTGCGGCTGCGAGAGAGATGAGGATGCGCTTTTTCATTATGATCGTCCTTTCTCAATGAAAATGATTGTTCAAAAAATTCATGGAAAAGTTTTGCTTGATGTTTACATTATAGCAATCGACCGTTAAGATGTCAACAAAACAGAGAAAAATTACGGCTGTTTTTGTGCAAGTTCGCAGAAAAGTGCTAACCGGAGCGCAGAAAAGTACAAATCAGTTGGGAAAAAGCAAAAAAATACTGTCTGCCGTATGAATTTTGCAAATCAGACAGCAGGCAGTTTTTTGTATAATTTTATATAGTTGTTTAGATTACGATTTCCATCCCGTCATACGATACGGTAAAGTCATTCCCGGCACGGCGGCTCATCTCATCATATAACAGCCCGCCGTTATGGGAAAAATGGTTGAGTACAAACCGGGTCGTATCGTCACATACGCCGCTCTCGATCAGCCGCGCCCGTACCTCGCGGTCATCCGGCAGCCCCATGTGTCCGCTCTTCGGACCGACCTGGTGGGTGCCGCAGGTGCCGTCCAGGCTGACAAGGTCAATGTGCCCGGCTTTTTCGAGGAAATCCCAGACTTCCGGATAGAAAATGCCGGTGTCATGCGCATACAGCAGCCGCTGACCCTGATGCTCGATCAGATAGAAGAAGGGCTGACCGTCTTTCAGCTCGTGCATATGGTTGGCAGGAAGCGGCGTGACGGTATAATCGCCCGGATGTACCGGTTCAAAGGGCTTGAGAATATGGAAATGCAGGGTGTCCAAGGTCTCTTTGTTTGCCTCCCAGCTGACCTGGTCAAACAGCGCCTTGGTACCCGACGCGCAGTAGATGTTCAGCTCGGGCGAGGTCATCCGGTGGCTGTAAATGCTGCCGCGGACGGTCAGCTCCTGCGGGTAGAAATGATCCATATGCCAGTGGGTGACAAACAGGTATTTGACCGCGGAAAAGTCGATGCCGCTCATCAGCTTGTGGTAATAGGTATCCGGCGGCAGGTCGATCAGCAGGTCGCTGTTTACAAGGGTCTGGGAACGGGTGCGGAGATTGCGTCCGCCAAGGCGGGCAGCTTCCTGACAGTTTTTGCAGTTGCAAAAGAGCGCCGGCCAGCCTTCGGCGGCACCGGTTCCAAGATAGGTGAGCTTCATTTTGGAAGACTCCTTTCGTATTTTTTCTCTGGTTTTCATGATAGCAGATTTTTTCCAGGTTGTCCAATCCGGTGGGCACTTTTTTTGGCAAATCCCTTGACAAAGCTTGACGGATGTGAGAAAATTTTTAATAACAAGATACTCTCCGGAAATACTTTTCGGAATATTTTCGCTCGGAACGAACGTCTGTTCGCCTTCCCGGGCAATCGCAAAGGAGGTCTTTTTATTGAAGACAAAGAAGCTTTTGTCCGCTCTCCTCAGCGTACTTTTGGTGTTGATGATGCTGCCAACTGCGGCGTTCGCGGCAGATGCACCGACTACGCTGATTGTGGGCGGT
>CALWWT010000139.1 GCA_944385325.1 uncultured Clostridia bacterium
GACAACTACGCATCGGTCAGCTACGCTGGTACCGACAAATGTATCCTGGTCGGCTGGGCATCCAACTGGGTCTATGCCCGCGAGATCCCGACTGAGGAAGAAGGTTTCCGCAGCTGCATGACGCTGGCGAGAGAGTTTACGCTGGTCAGCACCGAGCTTGGCGGCATCCGTCTGGCACAGAAACCGATCACCGGAGAGGTATTCGACGAAGGAAAGCCCAGTGACGGCACCCTGCCGGGCGAGCTGTTCCGGCTGACGGTACGCGGAGAAGGCGCAGGCAGCGTCACGCTGAAAAACGGCGAAGGCGAAAGCTTCACCTTTGGTGTCAACGAAAACAACGAAATGTACATCGACCGCTCGAATGCCGGTCAGAAGGACTTCAACAAAGAATTCGGCACCGACTGGTTCTCCAAATATTCGACTGCACGGCTGTATAACGGCAGCTGGGAGATGGACTTTATTTTCGACCATTGCCTCAGCGAACTGTACATTGACGGCGGCAGCCGTGTCCTGACCAATCTGCTTTTCCCGACCGCGCCGTACGATACGCTTGAAACTTCCGGCAGTGCGAAAGTGCTGGTACATAAAGGCTGCGCAGAGAAATAAAGCTAAGATTTTCCAATCAAATTTGTATAAATCTTTAGGAGGATGGTTTTCATGTCTGCAATTCTGACAACTGGCGAACTTCTGATCGACTTTACCCCTGTAAAAATCGAAGGCTATCATGGGCTTCTCTGCCCGAATCCCGGCGGCGCACCCGCAAACGTTGCGGTGCAGCTGTCCAGACTGGGTGTATCGGCAGGCTTTGTCGGCAAGGTCGGCAAGGACGATTTCGGCGACACCCTGCGGGAATGCCTCGAGGAAAACAGCGTATCCACTGCCGGTCTGATCTCCGACCCTGACTGGCGGACGACGCTTGCCTTTGTCCAGCTGGACAAGAACGGCGACCGCAGCTTCACCTTCTACCGCAACCCCGGCGCTGATACCCAGCTGACGATGGAGGAGGTCAACATGGGTGAAGTCGAGGACTGCTCGATCCTGCACTTTGGTTCCCTTTCGCTGACCACCGAACCCAGCCGCAGCACGACCCTTGCTATGGTCAAAAAAGCGCGCGAGATGGGCAAGCTTGTTTCCTATGACCCGAACTGGCGTCCTCCGCTGTGGGAGTCTGAGGAAGCGGGCATCAAGGGCATGAAAGAGGGTCTGCCGCTGTGCGATATCATCAAGATTTCCGGCGAAGAACTGGAGCTGCTGACCGGTACCGCAAGCATCCGTGAAGGCGTAAAGGTTCTGCACGATATTGGTATCACACTGGTTATCGTCACGCTCGGTGCTGACGGATGTGTCTTTGCAGGCAGCGGAGAACCGGTTCACCAGCCCACCTTTGACACCAAGGTTATTGACACTACCGGTTCGGGCGACAGTTTCTGGGGAGCGTTCCTGTCGCGGATCTATCTCGGCGGCGCGACCACCAAAGAGAAGCTTGCTGCACTGGATAATGAAACACTGGCTGAATACTGCCGTTTTGCCAACGCATCCGGTTCCAGCTGTGCATCCAGACCCGGCGGAATCCCCGCACTTCCCACCGGGGAACAGGTCAAAGAGGTCATGGACAATTTCCCGCTTCTCGACCGCAATTTCCAGCTCAACTAAAAACTTTGACCGGTTCAGATTTCCGCGCAGGATTATCTATCTGACTGCCTTTTCCCCGCCTTTGACGGGGAAAAGGCGTACGTTTCAAAGGCTTGCGAACCTCCCCATGGACGGTGGAACACCGCCGCTTTCAGCTTGCAGGAAAAAAGCCGCTCCCCGTTTGAGGGCAGATAAATACAGATAAAAAAGAATGGCAAGGAGGGCAACGAATGGAATTATCAATAAACGGGCTCCGTGACCGCGCCGCCTGGGAACAGGCTGGGATTCGTCTCCCGGGATACGATGTTGCCGCCGTTTCCGAAAAAGCCGTAAAACAACCGCAGTGGGTACATTTCGGCATCGGCAATATTTTCCGTATCTTTATCGGAGGCATCGCAGACGGTCTTTTGGAGCAGGGCGCGATGGATCGGGGCATCACCTGTGTCGAGACCTATGATTATGAGGTGGCGGACGCGATTTATAAGCCGTACGATAATTTAGGCTTGAACGTCATCCTCAACCGGGACGGGACAAGGGAGTATAAGGTGATCGGCTCGCTGGCGGAGGTGGTCAAGGCTCAGTCGTCCGATCCGGCAGAATGGAAACGGCTGGGAGAGATCTTTGCAAGCCCCTCTCTACAGCTGGTATCCTTTACCATCACCGAAAAAGGATACGCTTTGCAGAAAGCGGACGGAAGCTGGCTGCCCTATGTCCAGACGGATATTCAAAACGGGCCGGAAAAGGCGGCCGGAGCTATGGCCGTCCTGACGGCGATGCTTTACAAAAGATATAAAGCCGGAAGATATCCGCTGGCGCTGGTTTCGATGGACAACTGTTCGAAAAACGGCGCGACCCTCCGCAGATCGGTGCTGGCCATGGCCGCCGAGTGGCAAAAGATGGGCTTTGTGGAGGAAGGTTTCTCCGCCTATCTGCACGACGAAAAAACTGCCGCGTTCCCCTGGACGATGATCGACAAGATCACCCCCCGTCCGAGCGTCCAGATCGCCGGCGACCTCGAGCGGCTGGGGGTGGAAAATATGCAGCCGGTCATTACCGCAAAGAAAACCTACATCGCGCCGTTTGTCAACGCCGAAAAGCCGCAGTACCTTGTTATCGAGGACAGCTTCCCGAACGGCCGCCCGGCGCTGGAAAAGGGTTTTGGCGTCTATATGACCGACAGGGAAACTGTTAATCTGTCGGAGCGGATGAAGGTAACGGTCTGCCTCAACCCGGTGCATTCCGCCACCGGGCCGCTTGGGGTGGCGCTGGGATACGAGCAGTTTGCGCATATGCTCAATACCGACCCGGATATGATGAAGATGGCGCGTATGGTCGCTTATGACGAAGGGCTTCCCGTCGTCCCGGATCCGAAGATCCTCTCCCCGCAGAAATTTACCGATGAGCTTTTTAACGACCGCTTCCCCAATGAATACCTGGGCGATACCAATCTGCGGTTGGCGGTTGATGTCTCACAGATGGTGGGCATCCGTTTCGGCGAAACGATCAGGGCGTATACCGAAAAATACGGGACTGCTTCTAATCTTACGGCCATCCCGCTTGGCATCGCAGGCTGGCTCCGGTATATGCTGGCGGTTGACGATGAAGGCCGGGAATATGAGCTTGCCCCCGATCCGATGAAGGAAGAAATCCAGCGCCAGCTCGGCGGCATCCGGGTCGGGCAGCCCGAGACCCTGCGTGATCAGCTCAAACCGCTCCTGTCCAACGAACGCCTTTTCTTTATCGATCTTTACGCCGCCGGAGTGGGTGAAAAGATCGAAGGGATGTTCCGTGAAATGATCGCCGGGCCCGGAGCGATCAAAGCGACGGTACATAAATATGTATCGGGCGGCTGCTGTTGAGCCGATAACAAAAAAGTCCATGAATTCCCGAAACAGGAGTTCATGGACTTTCTTATCGCGCAAAACCAACTGCACAATCATTTCCCAACCTGAAGCTCTGCCACCACGATTTCCGGGCGGTTATTGAACCGAACCGGCATCAGGCTGTTGCCCACGCCGCGGCTGACGACCATACTTGTGAAGCCGCTGGTATACACACCGCCGTCATACTCCGGCAAAAATCCCTGACCGGGCGCGTACAGACCGCCGACCACCGGCAGCCTGACCTGACCGCCGTGGGAATGCCCGGAAAAGACCAGATCACATCCGCTTTCGGCGTACACCTCCAGCAGTTCCGGACGATGGGACAGCAAAACCGAATACATTTCCTCATCCCGAAGCCGACTGATATTTTCCAGCGCCAGCTCTTCCCTTGTCATCCCGGAAAGACGCTCCTGATACACCGTATAATAAAATCCGATATCATCCAGCCCAATCAGCTGGATTTCCGCACCATCCTTTTCAACCGTCACCGCTTCATCCCGCAGAACGCATACACCCAGCTGTTCCAGCTCATCCGCCAGCTGTTCAAAGGTATCGACCATCCGGGACTCGTGGTTCCCTGAGATATAATACACCGGTGCGATTTGGAGCGCCTGCCGTGCGAAATCCACCGCGACCGCCGTATTGGTGCGCCGCGAATCGATCAGATCGCCGGTCAGCACAATGATATCCGGGTCAGATTCGGAAAGCTTTTCTGTCAACCGAACGTTGTCTTTCCCGAACACGTCGTTGTGCAGGTCGGACACCTGTGCAATCCGAAACCCTGAAAACGCATCCGGCAGCCGGTCGGACGTGACGGTATACTCCTGAATCATCAGCGCGGTATTTCCCCACAAAACCCAGCTGACACCTGCCAGCAGCACCGCACCGGCAGCAGCCATCAACCCCTTATTCACTTTTTTCATGATAAAAACACCCTCCAAAAGATGCAAAATTGCCCATGCTATTTACATTTTGCCAATAACACGCTATAATAACAGATAG
>CALWWT010000140.1 GCA_944385325.1 uncultured Clostridia bacterium
TTTGCCGCCTTTGATGATATACTTTTCCAAAGCGACACCCCTTTTACATTTTTAACATTACTAGTATAGCACAACTGACACTTCTTGAAAAGTTATTTTTGACATTTGGGTGAAAAAAGATTTTTACGGCCGGGATTCTTTTCTGTCAGCAATCCACAAGAAAACCACTATTCTACCTGTACAAATTGGGGGAAAAATTTTCGGCGATTTGACGATATGACAAAAGTGTGGTGAATTTGTGGAAAGCACATTTTTTCTGTCCTCCACCTGCGCACAATATCCAGCTGCATTACCATGAACGTCTGTCCTTTGCAAGTGTAAAAACAGCTAATAATCAGACGTGTATTTTGTCGAAACCGCCCTAAGACTTTCCACATATCCATTTGTTTGTCGAAAAGGCTGAAAAGTTTTGCCGCCCTTGACAATCAGTCTGTAACTGACCTATAATAAGTTCAGCTTGACTGATTGACACAAGATATTGTGTTGAATATCCTGTGCATATACAAATTATTTGATTGAGAACAGATAGGATTTGAGGAAAAATGATTACCAGAGTCAGAAAACGTGACGGAAGGGTCGTCCCTTTCAACCTGGAAAAGATCGCGCTTGGCATCTACCGTGCGGCGCAGAGTGTCGGCGGCAGCGATTACGGGACCGCGTGCAGCCTTGCCGAGGAGACTGCCCACCGGCTGGAGCGTCAGCTGGATTACGGACAGCAGCCGGATGTTGAGCTGATCCAGGACACGGTCGAAAAGGTGCTGATCGACAATGGGCACGCTTCCACCGCAAAGAGCTATATCCTCTGCCGAGCCGACCGCAGCCGTATCCGCGAGATGGATTCCAGCCTGATGAGGATCTATGAAGGGCTGACCTTCCAGTCGGCAGCAGAAAGCGACCTGAAACGGGAAAACGCCAACATTGACGCCGATACCGCGATGGGTACGATGCTCAAATACGGCAGTGAAGGCGCCAAAAAGTTCAATCAGCTGTTTGTGTTAAAGCCGGAGCATTCCAAGGCGCATATCGACGGCGATATCCATATTCATGACCTGGATTTTCTGACCCTGACCACCACCTGCACCCAGATCGACCTGCACAAGCTTTTTACCGGCGGTTTTTCGACCGGTCACGGCTATCTGCGGGAGCCGAATGACATTGCGTCCTATTCGGCGCTCGCCTGTATCGCGATTCAGGCGAACCAGAACGACCAGCACGGCGGACAGAGTATCCCGTGTTTTGACTATTATCTGTCGGACGGTGTCCGCAAGACCTACCGCAAGCGTTACCGGAGCAATCTGATCAAAGCGGCAGAGCTGCTTTGCGGCGATAAGATTGCCAAAAAGGCGGAACAGGCGGTCGGCGCGCTGTATGATGCGGAAAAATACCCCTGCCTTGACGGCTCAAACGGATATGCTGAAAAGGAACGGGAAGCACTCTGCGGGTTTATGACGGATGAGCAGATCACCAAGGCGGAATCTTTTGCTTCTTCCGAGTCGGAAAAGGAAACCGACCGTGCCACCTTCCAGGCGATGGAAGCGCTGGTGCATAACCTGAATACGATGAATTCCCGTGCCGGAAGCCAGGTGCCGTTTTCTTCCATTAACTATGGGACCGATACCTCGCCCGAAGGACGGATGGTCAGCCGCAATGTCATGCTGGCGACCGAAGCCGGGCTTGGTGCCGGTGAAACCCCGATTTTCCCGATCCATATCTTCAAGGTCAAGGAAGGGGTCAACTTTAACCCTGGCGACCCGAACTATGACCTGTTTAAGCTGGCGATCCGCGTTTCGGCAAAACGGCTGTTCCCGAACTTCTCGTTTTTGGACGCGCCGTTCAATCTGCAATACTATAAGCCCGGTCATCCGGATACCGAATGTGCCTACATGGGCTGCCGGACAAGGGTCATTGCCAACCATTATGACCCGGCGCATGAGACCGTCACCGGAAGAGGCAACCTTTCGTTTACATCGGTCAACCTGCCGCGTCTGGCGATTCTCGCTAAAGGCGATATCGACGCTTTTTTTGCGTCGCTGGATGAGAAGATGGATTTGGTCGTTGACCAGCTGCTTGACCGTTTCCGGATTCAGGCACGCAAAAAGGTGCGCAACTATCCGATGCTGATGGGACAGGGTGTCTGGCTGGGGTCTGAAAAGCTGGGTCCGGATGATGAGGTCGGCGAGATTCTTAAGCAGGGTACTCTGACCATGGGCTTTATCGGGCTTGCGGAATGCCTGAAGGCGCTGACCGGCTTCCATCACGGCGAATCGGAAGAGTCGCAGAAGCTGGGGCTGAAGATCATCTCCCATATGCGTGAGCGTACCGATCGGGCAACCGAAGAAACCGGGCTGAATTTCAGCCTGATTGCGACGCCTGCCGAAGGGTTGTCCGGAACCTTTATCCGAAAGGATAAGGTGCGCTTTGGCATCCTGCCCGGGATTACTGATCGTGAGTATTATACCAACTCGTTCCATATCCCGGTTTATTATGATATTTCCGCGTTTGACAAACTGCGCCTGGAAGCGCCCTATCACGCGCTGACCAATGGCGGACATATCTCGTATATCGAGCTGGACGGCGACCCGACCCAGAATCTGGACGCCTTTGAACGTGTTGTGCGGTATATGAAGGAGGTCGGCGTCGGTTATGGTTCGATCAACCATCCGGTTGACCGCGACCCGGTCTGCGGATTTACCGGCATTATTGCCAATGAGTGCCCGCATTGCCGCCGTAAGGAGACGGAAGGTGAAAAAGGGTTTGAACGGATTCGCCGGATTACCGGTTATCTGGTCGGGACGACCGACCGGTTCAATGACGCCAAACGGGCAGAAGAAAAAGACCGTGTAAAACATGGGCTGGTTCTGGGAAAACTGGAGCTGTAAACAGGTTTGTATAAAAAATATCGGTGCCTTGCAGGACGCTGCGCGTGTTTTGCAGGGCACTGTTTGTTTAGGAAGATATTCGCCATACAGTATGCGGCGGATACCTTTACAGATGGGAAAATTCATGATATCCTTTAATAAAGGAAGCGATTGGAAGGAAGGATACAATGCTTCAAAAGATCGATCACCCGGCTTCGGAAGAAAAAACGCTGCGGATAGCCGGGGTTGTCCGGGAATCAATCGTGGACGGAAAGGGCATCCGTTTTACCGTCTTCTGCCAGGGCTGCCCGCACCATTGTCCCGGATGCCATAATCCGCAGACCCACCCGTTTGACGGCGGCAGCCTGGTGACAATTGACCGGATTGCACAGGAAATTGGGAAAAACCCGTTGTTGCAAGGCGTGACCTTTTCGGGCGGAGAACCGTTTTGTCAGGCTGGCGCTTTTGCAGGACTTGCCAAAATGGTGCATGATATGCCGGGCAACCTCGACGTGACCTGCTATTCCGGCTGGACGTATGAGCAGC
>CALWWT010000141.1 GCA_944385325.1 uncultured Clostridia bacterium
AGCTGTTGGAACTGGCTCAATCGGTGCCGTACAATGAACCGGCAGATAACGAAAACTGAGCAGATAAAATAAAACAGCCCGGAGGAAACGACAGACGTTCCCCTCCGGGCATATTTTTATCATATCAATTCCCGCGCTGAAAAGCGGCGATCAGCGCACGGGTCAGGCTGACGCCGTCGTCCTGCACCGGAATCTCATCCCGTGAAAACCAGGTCGCCTCCCTCAGTTCCCCATCGTTCAGCCGCGGGGTCGGGTCGCCCTTGACGTCGCAGTAAAATCCCGCCAGCAGGGTATCGGAAAACGACCAGGGCTGGCTGCCCCAATACCGGATATTGTCCACCTCCAGCCCGACTTCCTCCCGGACTTCCCGGCGAACTGTTTCCTCAAAACTCTCCCCAATCTCGCAGAATCCCGCGACCAGCGCGTAATGGGTGTACCGGCTGCGGGCATATTTGGTCAGCAGGATTTTATCTCCGTCGGTTATTCCGACGATAACACAGGGCGAAATCTTCGGGTAAACCATATTCCCGCAGGATGGACAGCGGAGCATCCGTTCTTTCCCATCCGGGACCAGTTTATTACCACAATGACCGCAGTATACATTCGCACGGTACCACCGCACCAGCTGCATCGCCGTCACACCGGCAAAGGCATACTCCGGCGGCATCGCCCCCCGCAGCTTTCCGGCATGGAGCCATTCATATCCCGGGCATTCCGGCTGAATCTCCGCATCCAGTGCCGCAAACCAGCGCCGGTCATCCAGTTTGAACAGATACCGGGTCACTTCCGGTTTGACGGCAAAATCCCGGTAATCCGGAAATGACAGCTGCCCATCCTCCGAAATCCGCGCCAGCATCCGCTGACCATCGGTCACAAAGACGATGTCGGTACCGGTAGGCAGCAGGTCTGCAAAACTGTTGTCAAACCGGTGGGGCGCTATATCCTGTACCATCTCATTTCCCTTCTTTCAGACATTCAGCCGCCGCCAGCAAAACGCCGATCTTCCCGGTGTTCCAGGTCAGGCCGCCCTGCATCCAGACGGCGTACGGTTCCCGCATCGGACCGTCTGCCGAAAGCTCAATCGACGAACCAAGGGTAAAGGCGCCTGCTGCCATGATGACTTCGTCGTTATAGCCCGGCATTGCCCACGGCACCGGCGTGACATGGGAATCAATCGGCGAACCGTGCTGGATTCCGGTGCAGAACGCGCACATCTTCTCCCGGCTGCCGAGTACCAGCTGCAAAATCAGGTCGGTGCGCGGCTCATCATATCGCGGGCTTACATTGTAACCCAGTTTTTCAAACAGCGCCGACGCAAAAGCAGAAGTCTTGATTGCACTCGCGGTGACCGACGGCGCATAAAAGAGTCCGAGATACATCGGGCGGTTCTGGTTCAGAGAGCACCCTGCTTCCCGTCCGATACCCGGGCTGGTCAGCCGGTATCCGCACAGCTCGACCAGGTCTGCCCGTCCGGCAATATAACCGCCTGTCTCGGCAATTCCGCCGCCTGCGTTCTTAATCAGAGAACCGACCATCAGATCGGCACCGACTGCCGACGGCTCCTGACGCTCGACAAATTCGCCGTAGCAGTTATCGACAAAGACGATGGTTTCCGGGCTGACTTCCCGTATCGCTGCAACAATCTTTCCAATTGTTTCGACTGTCAGCGAAGGACGGGTTGCATAGCCGCGGCTGCGCTGGATATGCGCAAGTTTCGCACCTTTGACCGCCTTTTTGATCCCTTCATAGTCCGGCGTGCCGTCCGGCAGCAGATCGACCTGGTCATAGCTGACGCCAAAATCCCGCAGCGAACCGCTTCCCTCTCCGCGCAGCCCGATGACCTCTTCCAGCGTGTCATACGGCGCGCCGGTCACCGCGACCATCCGGTCGCCTGTCCGCAGTACGCCAAAAAGCGCGACTGTCAGCGCATGGGTGCCGGACACAAAGGTGTGCCGGACAAGGGCGTCCTCTGTACCCATCACGTCGGCAAATACCTTGTCCAGCGTATCCCGTCCGAGGTCGTCATACCCGTATCCGTTGGAACCGGTGAGGTGGGCAGCAGAAATCTTGTGGCGTCCAAACGCCGCAAGCACCTTCGCTTCATTATATGCCGCAATATCCTCAATCCGCTTGAACACCGGCTGGAGCAGCTGCTCACATTCCTCTGCCTGCCGGAGCAAACCGGCAGGCAAATCAAAAAACTGTGTAAGTTCGTTTGCCATCTGTCTCTTTTCCTGCTTTCTTTAATTTACATCTTCCATTTCGGTCTGTTTTGGTGTTATACCGGCTGATTCTCCTGAGCAATCAATGCCATCGTCAGCGCTTCGACCGCTTCCATGTCCGCTTCGTCCGCGACGACCGCCGGGCTGCCGATATAACGGCAGGGCAATCCTAAAAACACGGTCGGGATACCGCCGAGGCTGTGGTGTACCCGTCCGGCAGGCGTTGTTCCCGTCAGGGCATACGCCGTCTGGAGCGGTATACCGGCTTCCGACGCGATTTTAACCGCTTCGGACGCAAACCGGCGGTCATACCGTGTGCCGCGTTCCATCAGCGGCAGGACACCGCCTTTTCCGAGCGCACAATCACCTTTTCCGCCCGGAAGATCGTCCGCCGCAATCCCGCCAATGACGATTGCCCGCGCCGGATTCACATGGAATGCCGCAAACGACTCTCCGCCGCCTGCATGGTGCCGGGTCGTGAAGGCAAATACCGTATCATACGCCAGTTCGGCACGAATCAGGCTGATCAAAATCGCACAGCCCATCCGCGCGTCCAGCGCCTTACCTTTGACACGCCGTCCGCCAAGACGCTCAAAATCCGACAAAAATACCGCACTGTCGCCCACTTTGACCAGCTGCTCCGCTTCTTCCCTGCCCGACGCGCCGATATCGATCAGCAGTTTATCCGAGGGGATCGGCTTTTCCCGTTCCTCGCGGCTGGTCTGGTGGATTGCCTTGCAGCTGATGACGCCGGGAACCCGGTTTTCTCCAACCAGCACCTGCCGTCCCGGCAGAATCCGGCTGTCCAGCTCTCCGACCGTCAAAAAGCGCAGATACCCTTCGTCGGTGATATGTGAGATCAGTAGCCCGGTTTCGTCCATGCCGGTCTGCACCAGCAGCGGCCGGCTGCGCCGCTCCTTACCTTCTTTATATACATACAGCGTGCCCATCGGGTCGAGTTCCCACCGGGCATACCCGTCAATCCTGCGGATGATCGCGGCGGCAACCGCCTGCTCATCTCCCGATATCCCGCTTAGTCCTGACAACCGGTCAAGATGCGACAGTTTCATCTGATTCAGCTCCTTCCTTCGTTGCAGCAGCAGTTTCCCATGCAGGCTGGCGCAGATATTCCGCCATCAGCCGCCCAACTGCGGCAATATCCCGGGTGGAAACCACTTCGACGGGCGAATGCATATACTTCTGCGGCAGTGAGATCAGCGCAGTCGGAATACCGCCGCTTGAGGCAAAAATCTTATCGGCATTGGTTCCGGTCGAACCGCCCATCACTTCCAGCTGGAACGGAATCCCTTTTGCGGCTGAGAGGGTTCTCAGCTGTTCAGTCATCTTCTTATCCAGCACCGGCGAAATGCCGATCATCCCGCCTTCGTCCAGCATCCCGCATTCGTTGCGGTCGGCATCCGGCGTCCAGGCAAAGCTTACGTCGCTGACAAGCGCCTGGTCGGGATGCAGCGCATAGGCTGCCGCCGACGCGCCGTGTCCGCCGATCTCTTCCTGTGAAGAAAAAAGAACGGTCACGCCACAGGGAAGCGCTTCCCCACGGGTCAGCTCCAGCGCGTACAAAATTGCCGCGGCACAGGAACGGTCGTCCAACGCCTTGCAGCTCACCTGCGTACCGGCAAGCGAAATAAACCGCCCGGCTGTGGTAATCATATCGCCGGGCGACAGAATCTCTTCCAGCTGTTCTTTTTCATAGCCGGTATCGATCAGCAGGTCATTTCCATCGGGTATCTTGCCGCTCTCTGCCGGAAGCACCACGACACCGCGAATCCGCCGGGTTCCGTGCAGCACGACCTCCTGACTGAGCATCTGACGGGAGTCCAGCCCGCCGTCACGGGTGACGCGGACAAAACCGCCCTCTTCGATCTTTCTGACCAGCATCCCGACCTCGTCCAGGTGGGCGTCCAGTAAAATCTGCGGCTGTCCCGGGTTCGCTTTGCGAATATGGGCAATGACATTCCGGTTGTGGTCTATCGTTACATCTTCGGTGTATTCCCGCAAAAGCCCGGCAGCAGCAGCCGATACATCGTCTTCTTCGCCCGGAATGCCGTCTGCCAGGCAAAGGGTTTTGAGCCAACCGGTCAGAAGACGGGCGGTTTCAGTCTCGGTCACCTCGGCTGCCGCTGCAACCGGAAGGGTCTGTTCCGGGCGTGCTTTCCCACTGTTATTATGAGAAAGCATGTCGCTGAGCAGGGATTCATGTGCCTTGCGCTCAGTGCGCAGTAAACTGCGGATAACCGCCGCTTTTACGTCCAGGGGTCCTTCCAGCAGCATTTTATATTCGATCAGCCCGATTTCCGGCGCAACCTCCTGCTGCTCACCGGTCGTGACAAAGCCGCATTTGGCAAAAAAGCGCAGTGCGCGTTCATTGGGCCCCAATACCCATAAAAACATCCGCTCCCGTTCCCGGTTCTCCCAAAGGATATGCAGCAGGACTTCCATCCCATATCCTTTGCCGCAGTAGGCAGGAAGCAGATAAATTTTACGCAGTTCACCGCTTCCGTCCGGGTAGAGGCTGGTCGAATACATGCCAATCGGCTGGTCGTTTAACATGACTAAATAAAAATTCAGGTTTTTTTCCCGCTTGAACTGTTTTTTGAACCGCTCTGCCTTTTTTTCCGCAGTCTGTTTTTTCAGGTATCCCGGCGTTGAAAAAAAGCTGTTCGCACCTTTCCACGCCTGTGCGTACACTTTCCCCAGCAGTGGGAAAAGCTCGTCCGTCACCGGCAGATATTTCAGCTCACTCATACGGTCAGCACTCCCTTCATCAGCAGCCAGATCATGATCCCTATCCAAAGTACAACCGACAGCGGTATCAGTATCCGAAACGACAGATGCCGCGTCTTATGCCGGAAAAGCTCCATCCCCAGCCAGAACGCCGCTCCGCCGCCTAAAAACGACATCCCGAACAGTATCCGCTCAGGAACCCGCCAGTATCCCCGTTTGGCTTTCCACTTGTCCAGCCCGCAGAGGATAAACGCCAGCAGATTGACAATCAACAGATAGGTCAGTAAACATTTACCCAGTAATGTCATTATTTTCTGTTTTCCTTTCAGGGTTTACAAAAAGCGCTTTTTAATATATACCGCCTTTACTCCCACCTTATAATACCACACAATCGTTGTTTCCGCAAGGCAGCTTTGCTGCCTTGCGGAAGTGAAGTGTTCTGCATAAGCAGAACGCAGGCTGTCGAAAAAGTTAATCGTTCGTTCTCTTTTTCCGCCATTGCCATGCTCCGCATGGGCAATGGCTACGTTTTTTTATGGGGTTGCGCGCCGTAGGCGCGCCCAGGGCACGG
>CALWWT010000142.1 GCA_944385325.1 uncultured Clostridia bacterium
AAAATTACAGAAGAGGATAAAAGAAAGTATTGGAGGAAGGAAAAATGAAATTTGATGTAAATAATCTGCAATGGACAAGACAGCCGAAAAGCTGTGTAATCTCTCAGGATCGAATTGAGATCGTCACCCAGCCACATACCGATTTGTGGCAGAGAACCTATTACCATTTCCGCAACGACAACGCTCCAGTTCTTCAGATGGATACAGAAGAGAAGTTCTTTTCCTTTGTGGTAAAAACAGAATTCCTCGAAAGTCACCACCGTTTTGACCAGTGCGGTGTGGTTTTGTATCTGGATGCCGATAACTGGCTGAAAGGGTCGATTGAATATCAAAATGAGCGTTTCCAGCATTTAGGCAGCGTAGTAACCAATCATGGCTACTCCGACTGGGCAACTACAGAAATTCCTGCCAGCATAAAATCCATGTGGTATCGCCTGAGCCGCAGGGAGGATGATTTTTGTATTGAATGCTCAGAGGATGGTGTTGTCTTCCGTCAGATGCGTGTTTGTCATCTGCATGAAGCGAAGGGGAAAATTCGGTTCGGTGTTTATGCTTGCAGTCCGGAGGATTCTTCCTTCCGTGCGGTTTTCACAAATATGGAATTGACTGAATGTAAGTGGCTGGCACATGATGGTCAAGCGCCAGATGAAGAATGCTGATGCATTGAGGTAACTTTATAAGAGAAAATATCAAATGTAGGTTTGTCAAACATATTGGACAGAGAACGCTAAGGGAGAAAGCCAGTGAATAGGGCCTATAGCTTGATGTTGGCTTAGGGTGTGGAAATAAACCGAGTTTGCGCATAACCTGGAAAAGGCTTTCAGGACGACGGGTGTACCTTCTTTTGCGCAATCGGTGCCAGAGTTCCACCATGCCACAAGGTTAGGGGATTACGGCGGCGCATATCCTTTTTCAGCTTTAATTCTGCTTCGGTATGTTGGTTCGAATAGCTGTGAGGGCGCCGGGACTGGCAGGCCAGAGACGCTGCGCTTCCATCCCAGCGTCTCTTCCTAAAATAGATGTATGACCGGCTCTTGTTGTATTTTCGATTGGCATGGCTAACGCCGTATTTCTCCACAGATTTCAGTAGAGATTGCCGATAAGCCATGCTTGTTTAATACTGGTATTCATGAAGAATATGGTCTCTTCTCGTCAGGTTTTGTGTCGTAACTTAACTATAACCGATGAGGCCATATTCTTCTTTCTTTTTTTATTGGCTGTACAATGTATATTGTACTTCTACAACAATAATCCAAAATACAAAGCGTAATTATTGACATTTCCCACAAAATATGTTATATTAAATAAATATTATAAAGTATAATAACTAATATCGAAAGGCTCAGTGCGATGAGGTTTTGGCAATTCTTGCGCCGACAGTCGATTGCTGTCTGGATTGTTGCTATATTTTTGTTTACAATTCTGCCTGTAAATTGGATGTTGATTAGCGGAACTCAAAATTATATACAATCGGTGCAGACTCTGACGGTTTCCAGTGTACAGAGTTTAATTGATTTATATGTTTTGGATATCGACGATAAGGTAGAACTTGCTGATCGTTTTCTGTTTTCCTGTGAACAGAGTGATACCAATTTTATTACGGTTTTGCAGAATCGGCAGGATGATCATTATACCATGTCTTCTGCTGCTGTAGTTCGGAGTTTTGACAGCAATCTGACTCTGAATTCGATTGACGGATGTTATTTTTTGCTGAATCCTCAGCGTAATCCCATCATTGTCGGTAATGGCCTGACTACGGATGAGAAGAAGGAAGTGCAGTTTTTTCTGCAAAATGATCTGATTTACGAGCCACAACGATTTTGGCAGTATATAACAATTGATGGCCTGGATTATTTGATGCGGGTTTACCACCAGAACGGGATCTATTATGGTAGTCTGATTGCTTTACAGCCGCTGCTGATGGAGATTCGCAAAAATCTGGAAATTGACTATCTGGAGCTGGACTTTTTCCCGGAAACTTTGATCGCGGATGAAATGTTGGAAAGAGATCCGTTTGTCCTGTGCGGCAGTTCGTCCAGAACTGAGCTGGTGCTGCGTATCCGGCTGGATAAAGAGGCTATCTATCGGGATCTGCCATTGATCCGTCGAATTGGTATTGTGTTTTCATTTATCTGTCTGCTGATTTTGCCGGTATTACTGGTCGCGTTTCATTTTTTGCTGGTGCGTCCTTTAAAACTGATTTCACATGCCTTGAATCATCTGGAACATGGGGAGCAGGAATACCGGATGACTACACGTTTCAATGGAGCGGAACTAATCGGCATCAGCAATTCCTTCAACCGCATGGCCGATCAGATTTATCATTTGAAAATCGAGAGCTATGAAACAGAACTGGAGAAAAACCGCGTTATGCTGCGAAATATCCAGTTACAGGTACGGCCGCATTTTTTGCTGAATATCTTTCATCTGATATTCAGCATGGCGCAAATTGGGAATTTTTCCGGAATTCAAAAAATGACTCTTTATCTTTCGTCATATTTCCGCCATATGTTTGCAAAAGATGATCTGCATTCCCTGGAAGTTGAACTGAAACTGGTCAGAGGGTATCTGGAAGTGTTGGAAGTTCAATACCCGGACTGCTTTGAAGCGGAGTTTACGGTGGACAGCCGGTTGCTGAATGTACCGGTACCGACTATGATATTGCATAATTTATTGGAAAACATTGCGAAATACACTATTTCTGTAGGCAATTTTATTGAGATTACGATTCGAGCATATCTGCGTGATCGTGTACTCTGTTTGGAAGTGGAAGATGATGGTGCCGGAATGGACCAAAGCATTTTGCAGGAAATACAGGCGGGAAATCCGGTAGACAAACAGGATGGCAGACATATCGGACTATACAATATGGGAAAACGTCTGAAACTGTTTTGCACAGAAGAGGCCAGGCTGGAAGTGGAATCGGAACTTGGAGTGGGTACGTTAGTCCGAATTTTGCTGCCGGAGAGTTATTATGGAAAATGGATGCGGGAATTGGAAGACGGTGAGGAGGGATCTGTATGAATCTGCTGCTCGTGGATGATGAACCGGTATCTGTTCAGGGAATGCTGGCAGGAGTCAACTGGAAAAACTGCGGAATCGGGCAGGTATTTGAGGCGTATTCTGCCCGTATGGCCAGAGAAATTTTCCAGAAAGAACGGATAGACGTTGCGCTTCTGGATATTGAAATGCCGGAGGAAAGCGGGATCCTTCTGCTGGAATGGATTCGTGGGCGGTATCCTCGTGAAAAGCTCCCCTGTGCCTTTTTGACCTGTCATGCCGACTTTCGGTATGCGCAGGAAGCCATCCGCCTGGGGTGTACCGATTATCTGCTCAAGCCGGTGGATTATCACAAGGTGGAACAGCTGGTTATGCAGCTGGTCAAAACTGTCCAGCGAAAAGATGAAGAACTGCGCATGCAGAAATATGGCGAACAATGGTTGGATGAAAAGTACAATCATGCAATGGAACAGCAAAAACCTGCTGCCAATGTGCAGGAACTGGTTGACCAGACCGCAGGTTATATACTGGAACATATTTCGGAGAAGCTGTTGGTGGAAGATTTAGCGGTTCGCGTTCATCTGAATTCAGATTATCTCAACCGATTATTCAAAAAGTACCGCGGCAAGTCAATCAATAAATTTATTATTGACGAACGCATGCAGCTGGCAATGGAATTGCTCAGGCGGGGCGATCTGACAGCTGGAGCTGTAGCAGTTCAAGTTGGGTATGAAAATTATGCCAATTTTACCAATATGTTTAAAAAAGTATACGATATGCTTCCTAGTCAGGTTCCCCTAAATGAAGAAAAATAAAACATCTTTTAAAACGCATCAGTTTATACAAAAGAAAGCGCATTTGACTGTACAAGGTGAACATCCGTACAGTTGAATACGCTTTCTTTTGTTTTGTTCATTCAATAGACATATTTTAATACAAAGTCGGAAAATACTATACGCTATGTCGAGAAAAAATATGGAATTATGTAGATAAAAAATATACAATATACACAACGAAGGACGACGGCCTTGAAAATTGGACAAAATATTAAATTACTGGAGGACTTCCTATGAAAAACAGAACTCGTAAACTGATGGCAATTCTGATGGCTCTTGCAGCAAGCAGTACCATGATGCTGGCGTCTTGCAGCTCTGGAAACGACAGCTCGACTTCTGCCGGCAACAGCACCGCAGCTGAAACTGGCGACACTTCTACAGCAGAACCTCAGGGAGATCCTTACGAAGTGGTTATGACCTATCTCTATTGGGGTACGTTGCCGACCGATTTCCAGATGGTTGAAGATGCCTTCAATGAAAAAATGCTGGAAAAGGTAAATGCGCAGGTTACCTGGGTGCCCCTTTCTTTCTCAGAAATTGGCACACAGCCCAGTTTGATGGTTTCTTCGGGTGAAAAGCTGGACCTGATGCTCTGCTTCCAGCAGACCAGCTTTTTGGACGCTGTCAACAAGAATATGATTATCGAACTGGATGATCTGTATGCACAGTATGGCAGCGCAATTGCGGAAGATATGGATGTCGCCATGGCAGGTGGTTATGTCGACGGCAAACTGTACGGGATTCCTTCCACCCGCTGCCGTGCAGACTCCAAGGGTATCATCTTTGCGGATGAGTACCTTAATAAATACAACCTCACCGTGGAAGACGGTCTGACCTATGAAGACCTCGATGCAATGTTGGAAACAATCAAAGCAGGCGAAGGCGACGCGTTTTATCCCTTTGTCATGTCCGGTTCCGGCCTGACTACATTTGAGTTTTTCCATAAGATTGACTTTTTGGGCGCTGATGCGGCTTGCGGCGGTATGCTCCAGTACGACGATTCCAACCAGATTGTCAATGTTTTTGCTACCGATGAATATATGGAGCATTGCAAGTGGATGCGCAAATGGTATGAGGCTGGCTATATCAACGGCGATGCAATCACCGCGACCGATTCTGCACAGTCTTTCGTTCAGAACGGTGTCGGCGCTTCCTACCTGCTGCAGACCTACTGGGATATGGAAGCCAATCAGGAACTGGGGCTTGCGATGGATATGACCATGAGCAATCTGACCGGCACCTATGCGATGACAGGCGTTTACCAGGGCCAGAGCTGGGGAATTCCGGTTACCTGTGAAAACCCGGAAGTGACAATGCAGTTCTTGAATGCAATTTATGAGGATGAGGTCCTCACCAATATGTTCTATTGGGGCATTGAGGGCGTTCACTATGTCAAAGATTCTGAAAACGAGGGATACATCAACTATCCAGAAGGTGTCACGAACGCAACTTCTACCTATACCAACCCGCTTGGTCTGTACGGTGCAGTGGATAAAATGTACCAGATGCCGGGTATCGAAGATTATTTCGGTAAAATGCAGGCATTTAACGATTCGATCACGGACGATATGAAATCGCCTTACCTGGGCTATGTTTTCAACACCAAAAATGTTAAGACCGATTATGCTGCTGTCAATGATGTACTGACGCAATACAGAGCTTCTCTGGAAAGTGGTTCAGTCGATCCTGAAACGGTCATTCCCGAATTCCTCTCTGCTTTGGAAGCGGCTGGCATCAACACGATCATTGAACAGAACCAGAATGATCTGAACGCCTGGCTGGCTGAACAGGGATAATTTTTCTGGTAGGACACCACAGATGCTGCAAAGCATTTGCGGTGTTCTGCGCCGAAGTCTGTTGGTATTATTCATTCAGGAAGGAGCAGTGAAAACATCATGGTACGGACTCAGAAAAAGAAAATCCGCTGGCAACGTTTTTTGCCGGTGTATCTGCTTGCACTGCCGGGATTTATCTATCTGATCATTAACAACTATATGCCGATGTTCGGCATCATTATTGCTTTCAAAGATTTGAATTTTGCAAAAGGAATGCTGGCCAGCGACTGGTGCGGGTTTGATAATTTTGCATACCTTTTCCGTTCCAAAGACGCATGGGTGATCACCCGAAATACCGTATGTTACAATATTGTGTTTATTATTCTGGGCGTAATTCTGGGCATTACGGTCGCGATCTTCCTTAATGAAATTCGCAATAAAATTGCGGTGCGTTTTTATCAGAGTGTGGTACTGATTCCCCATCTGATGAGTTGGGTCGTCGTCAGCTATCTGGCATACGCTCTGCTGTCCACTGACGTTGGATTTATCAACCAGTCTGTGCTTAAGCCGCTGGGTGCGGGTCCGGTTTCCTGGTATACCGAACCGGGTTACTGGCCGGTGATCCTGACGATTGTCCATCTGTGGAAATCAATCGGCTTTTCCTGTGTTATCTACTATTCCAGTGTCATCGGTATTTCGACTGATTACTATGAAGCTGCAACGATCGACGGCGCCAACAAATGGCAGCAGATCCGTTCGATTACATTGCCGCTACTCAAACCGACCGTCATTACGCTGACGATTCTCAACCTTGGCAGAATTTTTGCTTCTGACTTTGGATTGTTCTATCAGATCCCCAGAAATTCAGGTGTGCTGTATCCCACTACCCGTACGCTGGATGTTTATGTGTATAACGCACTGATGAATAATAACGACTTTGCGATGTCTTCTGCGGCCAGCGTCTATCAGGCAGTTGTCGGCTTTATCTTTATCATGATCGCAAATGGCGTTATCAGAAAACTCAGCGCAGAAAATGCGCTCTTCTAACTAAGAAAGGCAGGGATATTTGCAATGATCAATTCTGCGTCTGACAAGGCCGTGAAGGTTCTGGCGAATGTGTGCCTGACATTTCTTTCGATTTGTGCACTCTTTCCCTTTGTTCTTCTGATCATCGCTTCGTTTACTGAAAACGGCGTTGCGATTGCAGAGGGCTATTCTTTCACTCCATCCAAACTGAGCCTGGCCGCTTATGAGTATCTGATTCAGGAATGGGCCACCATTGGCCGTGGTTATCTGATGACGATTATCGTTACCACCATTGGTACAGCTGTCGGGCTGATGATGACTGCGATGTTTTCCTATGCGCTGATGGTTTCGGATCTGCCAGGACACAATATTTTGACTGTTATGGTTCTGATTTCGATGCTGTTTAACGGTGGTATCGTCGCATCCTACTTCATCTATTCGAATGTCATGCACATCAAGGATACCATTTTCGCTTTGATCGTCCCCGGGCTGATGATGAATGCCTTCAACATCATCCTGATGCGCAACTTCTTTAAAGACAGTGTCTCGAAAGAAATCCTGGAATCGGCCCGAATTGACGGAGCAGGTGAACTGCGCATCTTTGCGCAGATGGTTTTGCCGCTGTCGGTGCCAATTCTTGCGACAATTGGTCTTCTTCAGGCAATCGGTTACTGGAATGACTGGACAAACGGACTGTATTATCTGACCAAGAGAGGCGGTTCAGCGTACTATACCATTCAGTTGATTCTGAACCAAATGAATGAAGATATCCAGTTTTTAGCCAGCAATTCCGCCAAACTCGGAATCGCGGTCGATACCTCGGATATGCCGACAACCACCATGCGGATGGCGATTGCTTTTATTGCAATTTTGCCCGTCCTGATCGCCTACCCATTCTTCCAGAAATACTTTGTCAAAGGCATTTCGGTCGGTGCGGTAAAAGGATAATGAACTGGCGGTCATGTTCTCACAGAACATGACTGCTTTATGTGTATATTACCATTTGTGTACTTCAGACTGACTGCGAAAGGAAGGATTCCATGATAAAACTATCGCCGGTATATCAAAATGGGATGGTGCTGCAGGGGGGAAAAGCAATTCGTATCTGCGGAAATGCAGAAAATGAGACTGCTGTTTTGATCTCCATACAGGGACAGTCCTGTCGGGGCATTGTGCAGCCGGATGGACGCTGGGAAGTGCAATTACAGCCTCTTGACTACAGCCTGGAGGAAGAATTGGTGATCAGCGGTGACAAGGAACAGCACTGCTTTACCGATGTGGCAGTCGGCGAAGTATGGCTGGCAGGCGGACAATCCAATATGGAGTTTGCGCTGCGGTTTGACAGTGAATGGCCGGAAATTGGGACCGGTCTCAGTCCATGGAATATCCGTTTTTTCGATCTGCCGGAGATTGCCTGTTCGGAAGCACTGACACAGCAGGATTATTCCCGATACGGATGTTGGCGTAAAAATGACGGACCGGAAAATTTGGCGTATTTCAGTGCGGTCGGCTATTATTTTGCTCAGAAAATTGCAGCCGAAACAGGACATGTAGTCGGAATCGTTGGCTGCAATTGGGGTGGAACACCAGCCTGTACCTGGGCAGACCCGCAAAAAATAGCGGAAACATCGGCAGATATCTGGCTGAAAGAATACGCTCAGGCAATGGAAGGACGCACGGAACAGCAGCTTATGTCTGATTATCTCACAAATCCAATGCAGTCTGACCGCTCCGACCTGATCGGACGGCCAATGGATATCAAGCTGCTGACTGGAATCGGGCCGGGGGAACAAAAACAGCTTATGGCACAAATGCCGCCGATCCCGGCAGACCCTCAGCTAAAAAGCCGCATGCCGCCCAATTATATCCATGCACCCGGGCGTCTGTTCAAATCTATGGTCCAACAGATCGCACCATATCCGGTATGCGGTATTATCTGGTATCAGGGAGAGTCTGACAGCCTGCATCCAGAAGTATATGATGCGTCAATGGTGGCAGTGATCAACAGCTGGAGAGAGCTTTGGAAAGAACAGCTTCCTTTTTATCAGGTTCAGCTTCCATTTTTCGGTAAATGGCTTGGATGCGACGGAAGCGCGTTCCCGATTTTGCGGTGTATGCAGAAGAAGGTTGCAAAAGACCTGCCGGAAGTCTATATGACCGCGACAATGGACTGCGGGATGCTGTGGGATATTCATCCGAAAAACAAGCGGCCGGTTGGGGAGCGGCTGGGGTTACTGGCTTTGGTACATACCTATCATCAGACGACTATGGATGCTGGTTCACCAGATGTGGAATCGGTCAGAATCGAAAAGGGACGGGCGGTTTTGGAAATGAGTTTTGCCCGGGCAGGTCTGGAACTTTGCGCACAGCAGTGGCCGGTCGAAAAAATACTGGAGCTTTGGGTGGAAGGATGTATGCTGCCGGATTTCAAAGTAAGGATTGCGGATAACCGAATCATCGTGGAGCATCTGGAGATCCAGCCGGGCAGAACCATTCGGGTACGTTTTGCACAAGCTGGATACTGTCCGGTCGGAATCGTCAACCATAGCGGCTTTTCGGTTCAGCCGTTTGATGTGTTGTATGAAGATGGACAGATGACCTGTTTATGAAAGGAGTCAGAAAA
>CALWWT010000143.1 GCA_944385325.1 uncultured Clostridia bacterium
GTCTGCGCAAGGGAATGGCTGTAACCGAAGAACTGCTCGGAGAGATCCGGGAAGCGGCGGATTACCGCAAAGGACGGGAACGTGCCTTTTATCTGCTGGAAAGCAGGGAACATACCAAATCAGAACTGGCAGCCAAATTGGCTCGGAATATCGACTGGGAGACAGCGCGTAAGATTGCGGATGAGATGGAGTTGCTTGGGCTGATCCATGAAACGGATTATGCCAGACGGCTTGCCCAGTATCTGAGCACGGTCAAGCATCATGGCGCCCGGAGAATCTATCAGGAGCTGATGAAAAAGGGCTTTTCCGGAAGTGACATTCAGGAGGCGCTGGATGCGGTCGAGACAGACGAAGATGAACTGACCGCGCTTGTACGGAAAAAATACGCCCGTTATTTACAGCCTTCGGATGAAGAGGAACAGCCTTCCGGATTTCATCGAGGTTATTCTAAAGGAAAAAATAAAGCGATTCAAGGACTGATGCGCCTTGGCTACAGCTTTGGTGAGAGCCTTTCTGCTGTCGAGCGTGTCGAGGTGGAGCTGGCAGAAGAAACACAGGAATGAACCTGTGTGAGTGAGCCGGTGAATATATGAAAAGGGGAGCAAATTATGTCCGAAAAACCGATCAAGGTCGGCATGGTAAGCCTTGGATGTCCCAAAAACCAGGTCGATGCCGAAATGATGCTGCATAAGCTGAAAGAAGCCGGGTTCCAGCTGGAGACAGAACCGGGTCTGGCAGATGTTGTCATTATCAATACCTGCGGATTTATTCAGTCCGCTAAGGAAGAAGCGATTGAAAATATCGATGAGTTCCTGACACTCAAAGAGGAAGGCAGAATCAAAAAAGTTGTTATCACCGGCTGTCTGGCAGAACGCTATGCCGATGAGATTGCGGAAAATATGCCGCAGGCAGATGTTATCGCTGGTATCGGATGCGATGGCGATATCGTTTCGATGGTGCAGCGGGCACTGGACGGCGAAGTCCTGCGTCTCAAGGCTCCTAAAGAAGATCTGCCGCTGGATGGCGGACGGGAGCTGTACTCGCTGCCGTTTTACGCTTATCTGAAGATTGCCGAAGGGTGCGATAACTGCTGTTCTTATTGTGCGATTCCGTCTATCCGCGGACGTTTCCGTTCCCGTCCGATGGAAAATATCATCAGGGAAGCGGAAGAACTGGCCAAACAGGGCGTTACCGAGCTGGTTGTTGTCGCACAGGATACCACCCGTTATGGTCGCGACCTGTATGGTGAGTATAAGCTTGCGGAACTGCTGCGCCAGCTGTGTAAGATCGAGGGTATCCGCTGGATTCGGACACTGTACGCATACCCGGAACGGATTACCGATGAACTGATCGACGTGATCGCGTCGGAAGAAAAGCTGGTCAAATATCTGGATATCCCGATGCAGCACTGTGATCCGGATATCCTGCGGGCTATGAACCGTCCCGGAAGCGGTAAGGAATATAAAGCTTTGATCCGCAAGCTTCGGGAAAGAATTCCCGGCATTGTGCTGAGGACATCGCTGATTGCCGGCTTCCCGGGTGAAAGCCGCGACCAGTTCAAGAAGCTGGCACAGTTTGTCAAGGATCTGCGCCTTGATCATGTAGGATGTTTTGCCTATTCCGAAGAGGAAGGTACCCGTGCAGCGGAGATGGAGCATCAGGTTGATCCTGATGAGCGTGTCCGTCGTGCCGAGATCGTCACAGAGGAACAGGACAACATCAATATGATGAAGAATGAAAAGCGTTTGGGTCAGACCGTTACCGTTGTGACCGAAGGCTGGGATAAATACGCGGAATGTTATTTTGGGCGCAGCGAATATGAAGCACCTGAAATTGACGGAAAGATCTTCTTTACCTCTCGTCGCCGTCCGTATCTGGGCGAATATTTGCAGGTCCGGCTGGACGATATGATGGATATCGATATGCTGGGTACCAATGTGGAGGATATTGAAGACGGACAGACGGATGAAAGGAATGACGCTGGCAATGAATCTGCCGAATAAACTGACCCTTTTACGGGTCATTCTGGTACCGTTTTTTCTGTTGTTTCTGTTGGTAGACCAGATTCCGCTGCATGGACTGTGGGCGCTGGTGATTTTTGCGGCGGCGTCGGTCACCGATGCGCTGGATGGGCATATTGCCCGCAGCCGCGGATTGATTACTGATTTTGGAAAGTTTCTCGACCCGGTTGCCGATAAGGTGCTGGTATTTGCGGCGCTGATTGCGTTTGTCGAGCTTGGGCTGGCTTCTTCTGTCGCCGTCGTCATTATGATGGCAAGGGAATTCCTGGTCAGCTCGATGCGGATGGTCGCAGCCAGCAAGGGAAGAGTTATTGCCGCCGGTAAATCCGGCAAGGTCAAAACAGCCGTGACGATGGTGTCAATCGTTGTTATTTTACTGCTGCTGGCGATTGCTGATTTTGCGATTGGTGCTGCAATTCCGCTTGCAGCAGTCAGCAATGTTCTGATCTGGATTTGTGGTGTGATTACCGTGTACTCAGGTGTTGAATACCTGGTACAGAATAAAGATGTCTTTACCGGTTCGATGTAATAACCGGCAGCAAAAGCGGATGGTCTGCATATGGTAAGGGAGAGGTGTTTATACCCTTTCGTGTGCGGACAGCTTTTGCCGATCAATCAGCCTGAAGGGAATGGAAAACGATGTCTTTTCTGATGACAGCAAAGCGGGTTTGCGCGCTTTGGAGCTTTCGCCTGGTGGTTTTTGGGTGTTGAAGATCAAGAACACCCTTGTTTGCTATGTCTGAAGAAAGGAATTGAGCTATGTTAGAACGTCTTCGTGCGGATATCCGCGCTGTCAAGGAGCGGGACCCGGCTGCGAGAAATTCCATCGAGGTGCTGCTTTTGTATTCCGGACTGCATGCCATTATGCTGCACCGTCCGGCTTACTGGCTGTACCAGCATAAACGGTATTTTCTTGCCCGCTGGATTTCCCAGTATGCAAAGTTCCGTACCGGGGTTGAAATTCATCCGGGTGCAAAGATCGGGACAGGTGTTTTTATCGACCACGGCTGCGGCATTGTCATCGGTGAAACGGCTGAAGTCGGAGATGGATGCACGCTGTATCAGGGCGTCACACTGGGCGGTACCGGAAAGGATGTCGGCAAGCGGCATCCGACACTTGGAAAAAATGTGACGGTTGGTTCGGGTGCAAAGGTACTGGGTCCCTTTACCATCGGGGATAATTCCAAAATTGCTGCCGGAGCGGTGGTACTGGAGGAAATTCCAGCAAATGCCACAGCGGTCGGCGTACCGGCAAGAGTCGTCAAGCTGGACGGTGTTCGGGTGGTACAGGATCTGGACCAGATTCATATGCCCGACCCGGTTGGTCAGGAATTTACCTCACTGGAAAGCAGGCTTGCCAAACTTTGTCAGTGTGTTTCTGAACTGGAAAAGGAAAACCGCGAACTGAAAGAGCGGCTGCAAATAGCAGAAGATGCCAGAGAGGATAAAACTGAGGCGGATTTGTCCGCGGCTGAATGAAAAAGAAATCCCATCGGGAATACAGTAAGATGCATTCCCGATGGAAATGAAAGGAATTATCTGTATGAAGATTTATAATACCATGACCCGCAGTGAACAGACGCTGGAAACGATTCTGCCCGGAAAGGTTTCGATTTACGCCTGCGGACCGACTGTGTACAACCTGATCCATCTGGGAAATGCCCGTCCGATCTGTGTCTTTGATACCTTGCGCCGGTATCTGCGGTACTGCGGATACGACGTTACTTATGTGCAGAACTTTACCGATGTTGACGATAAGATCATCCGCCGCGCAAATGAAGAAGGCGTGGAGTCGACCGAAATTTCCGAGCGGTATATTGCGGAATATAAAAAGGACGCCGAAGGATTGAATGTCATGCCGGCAGACTTCCACCCGCAGGTCACCAAGATGATGGATAAGATCATTGAATTTATCGGCGTGCTGGTCGATAAGGGATATGCTTACGAAGCAAATGGAGATGTATATTTCCGTACCCATAATTTTGCCGATTACGGCAAGCTGTCCCATCAGCCGCTGGAAGATTTGGAAGCAGGCGCGCGTATTGAGGTCGGTGACATCAAGGAACATCCCGCTGATTTTGCTCTCTGGAAAGCCGCAAAACCGGGTGAACCGCACTGGACTTCTCCCTGGTCGGAAGGTCGTCCGGGCTGGCATATCGAATGCTCGACTATGGCGCGCCAGTACCTCGGGGATACGATTGATATCCACTGCGGCGGCGAAGACCTGATTTTCCCGCATCATGAAAACGAGATTGCCCAGTCGGAAGCGGCAAATGGCAAGGAGTTTGCGCATTACTGGATGCATAATGGCTTTATCACGGTGGATAAGGTTAAAATGAGCAAATCGCTCAACAACTTCTTTACCGTCCGGGATGTCGCCGGCGTATACGGCTATGAACCGATCCGTTACCTGATGCTGCAATCCCATTACCGCAGCCCGATCAACTATTCGGCAGATATTATGACCCAGTGCGTTGCCAGCCTGGAACGGCTGTACAACTGCAAAAAGGCACTGGAAGCAGCACTGCCTCATGCGGTCAGCGCACCGTTTGACCCGGAGGAACTCAGCAGCTATGAGACTCGGTTCCGTGCGTATATGGATGACGATATGAACACCGCAGATGCTCTGTCGGTTATTTTTGAGCTGGCGCGGGATATCAATACCACGCTGAAAGAATCTCCGCTTCCCAAAGAAAAGCTGGAAGAGATGCATCGTATTTTCACTACCCTGACCGGCGTTCTCGGCCTTCTGTACAACGACAAGGAGGATGAGATTCCTCAGGAGGTCATGCAGCTGGTCGAACAGCGTAAGGAAGCGAGAAAGGCAAAGGATTTTGCCCGTGCCGATGAACTGCGCGCACAGATTGAAGCGCTGGGATATGAAGTCAAGGAGACCCGGCAGGGAACTCAGGTCAGCCGGCGCGCCAATTGATATGATAGAGAAAATGGACGAAAAGGAGGGTGTTTTGGATGGGAAATCAGTTTGACCGCATTATTGCGGTTTCGTTAAACCCTGCTCTGGATGTAACGCTGTGGGTCAATACCCTGGATTTTAATGAACCGAACAAGACGACAGAGGAAAAGGTTTACGCCGGTGGCAAGGCAGTCAACATTGCCCGTGTATTTGCTTCGTATG
>CALWWT010000144.1 GCA_944385325.1 uncultured Clostridia bacterium
CGGATGGTTCGCGCAGCGAACCGTGCCCTGGGCGCGCTCTGCGCGCAACCTTCCCCAAAAAGTCTAGCCATTGCCGCAGATTGTGCGGCAATGGCGGACTGCTTACCCCAACTTTTGTTATAGACCCTCTTTTTTATCCAATACATACGCAGCGTCTATCGGCAGCAAAAAAATGATTGATTTTTTTGCTGGTTTGGTATATAATGTAGATACCTGTTCTGATGGCGCCCGGTCAGGGAAGCCTGTCTGACAGCAGGTGGTTTTATTGAATATTTTATGCATACGCCCTCGTAGTTAAATGGATATAACAAACCCCTCCTAAGGGTTAGTTGTGAGTTCGATTCTCGCCGGGGGTGCCAGAAGACCAGCGCTGCAAGCCTATTTTCGGCTTATGGCGCTGGTTTTTATTTTGCGGATATCGGGCTTTGAGCCGGAAATACTATATGCAGATATTCGCATATTATTGTTATTCTCGCCGCCTGTGTTATTCATGATCATGAACAATCAAAAAATCAGCCAGAATTTTCCTTTTTGATTTTTGCATAGCCGGACCGATGCCGGATACAATACTGCTGTCGGCAACACGACGCCGGCAAAAACAAAGAGCAACCATCGGGACATTTACGGGCGGCAAAGATTTCTCAAGCCGTTTTCGGCACCCCAAGTTCCCCTGAAGAAGTTTCCCGCCGCCCTGTCCCACGGGAACCATCATAAAAACCATCTGGTTTCCCTGTAACCTCACCAGAAAGGAAAATGATTATGTCTAACTATAACAACAGTAACCAGCTCGCTGTCCCTGAAGCCAAAAACGCTATGGAACAGTTCAAGATGCAGGCGGCAAGTGAAGTCGGCGTACCCCTGAAGCAGGGCTATAACGGCGACCTGACTTCCCGTCAGGCAGGTTCGATCGGCGGACAGATGGTCAAGAAGATGATCGAATCCTACGAAAGCTCGCTCAAATAAGCGGAATACTTCCGCTGCCAGTTTGCCGATGTGATACCACGCTCTGAAAGCTCAGCAAAAGGCGGCTTCGATCACGCTCTGAAAGCGACAAGCTTTCTTGCGGAATGCTTCCGCTGCCAGTTTGCCGATGTGATACCACGCTCTGAAAGCGACAAGCTTTCTTGCGGAATGCTTCCGCTGCCGGCTTGCGATAATCAGCGTCTGGCTCACGGATGAGCGTCAAACTCACTCGGTCGTGAAAAAATAATCTCTCCTTTACGGGCAGCAGCCTGAAAGTTGAGTAAAGAAAAATGTGCAGGCGTTTATGATTACCAGCCTGCACATTTTTCATGTCCGGCTGTTTGGCGCTTGCCAAACAGCGCGCGGTTTGTTATACTTTTGATAGACAATAAATTACTGCTGAAAGGAAGATTTTCATGTCCAATCTGACCATCCGGTTTGTCACCGACTATGTCTGCCCCTACTGCATCGCGGCAAAAATACCGCTGGCGCGTGCCGCCCAAAAACGCGGCATCCCGATCGAATGGATACCCTTTGAACTGACCACCACCGATAAACCGGCGGTCGACACCTGGAACGACCCTGTCCGCCGGGAAAAATGGGCAGCAACCCTTGTACCCTTCTGTGAAAAGCAGGGCATGTCCTTCCATTTTCCGCCCCATGTCATCCCGCGTCCTTACACCAACCTTGCCTTTATGGGCTGGTATTATGCCTGCGAGCAGGGTAAAGGCGAGGAATACAGTTCCCGGATGTACGAGCTTTATTTCGCCGAAGAGAAAGACATCGGCGATATCAGGGTTCTGTCTGCCGAAGCGGCGGCGCTTGGAATGGATGCCGCCGATTTTGAAGAGGCGGTCCTGTCCGGACGGTACAGTGAAAAGCTTGCCCAGTCTAACCGCTATGCCCGCCAGGAGCTGGGTGTAACCCATGTCCCGACTGTCTGGATCGGCGAAACCAGGGTACTCAACGCGCTGATGAGCGAAGAAGAATACGGTGAGCTGATCGACCAGCTGATTGCAGGCGACGGCGCAGACCAGCAGGAAAATGACGGCAGCTTTGGGTGCGGACCGGACGGCTGCCGCTTCCCGGGCGGAGCGCAGGAAGATACCGCGCCGTCCGGCTGCGGTCCCGACGGCTGCCGCTGACATTCAGTCCATCAGCGTGCCCGGGTCAACCTGCCGCAATCCGTCGGGAGTCAGCGCGCAGATACGGTCGGCGACCTCACCGATCAGCTTGCGGTCATGGGAAACACAGATGACCGCGCCGTCAAACCGCCGCAGGATACGCCTTATGACCGGTCCGGACATGGGTGAAAAGTTGCGGGTCGGTTCGTCCAGCAGCAGTACATCCGCGCCGCTGCGGATCATATAAATGAACAATAGTTTTGCTTTCTGTCCGCCGGAGAGATCGGAGATCCGATGTTCCATCTCTTCCGGCGTATATTTTACGCTTCCGAGGAAGGTACGGATTTCGGATATTTCATCCCGACTGCCCTCTTTGGTCAGAAACTCGACCGGCGTTTGTTCCAGCGGCAGCAGGTCAGGGTAATTCTGCGGCATATACGCTGCCCGGATATCCTTTCGCGGCAGAAGCTCCGAGGCGATCTGTTTGAGGAGCGTAGACTTTCCCGCACCGTTTCTGCCGACGATAAACAGCTTTTCCCCACCGGTCACCGTCAGCCGGATATCACGGGAAAGCAGGCCGCCTTCCGGCGTGTACAGTTCCTCCAGTTTGAGGTCAAGCACCCGTTTTGCGTCCGGCAGACGGCTTTTTGCAAAATCCAGCATGATCGCTTCTTCAACGTCCGGCATCTGGGTCAGCTGTTCGCTTTCCCGCTGGAACCGTTTTTCCATCGAGGTGACGGCGTGCATTTTGCGTTTGAGCATCTTGCCGCCGTGCGGGTCGGCACGGGTGATGGAATTGAGGTTGTGGTTGACCTTTTCCTTAAGCCGGCGCAGCCGCTCCTGCTGTGCGTCAAAACGCGCCTTTTCGTCTCTTGCCATCTGCCGCTGGTGGTCAAT
>CALWWT010000145.1 GCA_944385325.1 uncultured Clostridia bacterium
AGATCAAAACCCACAGCGCAACGAAGAAACGTTTTGCACTGACCGCATCCGGTAAGGTAAAATGCGCTCATATGAACAAACGCCACATCCTGACCAAGAAATCCGCCAAGCGGAAACGTCAGCTGCGTAACACCGCTTATGCGCATAAGACCTGCATGGCAGCTGTAAAGACCCTGCTTCCTTACGCATAAACCAAAACTGACTGATTACGAATCTGGAGGTACAATAGAATGGCTCGTGTAAAGGGCGCTATGATGACGCGCAAAAGAAGAAATAAAACTCTGAAACTCGCTAAAGGCTACTGGGGCGCGAAGAGCAAACTGTTCAAAACCGCTAAAGAAGCTGTCTTCAAATCCGGTCAGAAGGCTTATGTCGGCCGTAAAGCGAAAAAACGTGATTTCAGAAGACTGTGGATCACCAGAATCTCTGCCGGCTGCAAAGCAAACGGCATGAACTACTCCACTTTCATGAACGGCCTGAAGAAAGCCGGCATCTCCCTCAACAGAAAGATGCTGTCTGAGATCGCTATCCATGATACTGCTGCTTTCACCTCTCTGTGCGAGAAGGCAAAAGCTGCTCTGTAATTGACTTTAAGTCGCGCCCAGGTCGGATAGACCCGGGCGTTTTCTTTTACTGTTTTGGTGTCATATACAGGGAGTCAGCTATTTTTTTTACATTTTCCTGTTTACAGAATTCGTGTTTCGTGCGATAATAACGGTGTATAAATTTTTTTGTGTGATGGAAAGTTGAATCAGGGGTGGTTTGTTGGATATCATCACGTCAAAGGATAATCCCCGTATCCGGGAATGTATCCGGCTGTCAACGCAGAAGAAGGCACGGAACAACTCCGGAATGTTTGTCCTTGAGGGCGTTAAGTTGCTGGAGGAAGCGGTATTAAGCAGAATTGACATCGAAAGTGTTTATATTACCCGTGAATGTCTGGAAAGCGGAAAAAGTGAGCTGGCTGTACTGGAACAATTGGACAGAAAAGTTATCGAGGTTGCCGAGGCTGCGGCTGCAAGATTGTTCCAGGCTAAAACGCCGCAGGGCGTCTGCGCAGTCTGCCATATTCCGCAGCGGGAACCTGATTTTGGAAAAAAGGGTCGCTACCTGGCGCTGTGGGACGTGCAGAACCCGGGCAATGTCGGTACAATGATCCGTACCGCCGATGCGCTGGGATTTGACGGCGTCATTCTGAGTGAAGGATGCTGTGACCTGTATAATCTCAAGACGCTGCGTGCGGCGATGGGGTCGATTTTCAGAATGCCGCTGCTGGTGACGGATATGGAATCCTTTGTCCGGCAGAATGATAACCGATTGACATTCTTTGCTTCGGTGGTGGATGCGGATGCTCCTGGAATTACCGCGACGGAATTTCCGGAGGGAAGTGTCATGATGATTGGCAATGAGGGCAATGGACTTTCGGATGAACAGGTATCGGTTTGTGGAAACCGGGTCACAATTCCAATGACCGGACGGGCTGAGTCTTTTAATGCGGCGATGGCGGCGACTATTTTAATGTGGGAAATGAGCCGGAAAAAGAATATGGAGAGAAAATGACTATGAAGATGATAAAGAGTTTTCAGGTTGATCATGACAAATTGACAAAAGGTATGTATGTTTCACGAATTGATGGCGACTGCATTACCTATGATATCCGGATGGTAACACCTAACGGCGGTGTCTATCTGGAAAATGACGGGCTGCATACCTTTGAGCACCTGTTCGCGACCTATGTGCGCAACTCTGTTTTTTCGGATGAGATTATTTATGTCGGACCGATGGGCTGCCGTACCGGTTTTTACTTTATTACCCGCGACAGCGTTTCCCGTCAGCAGGCGCTGGAGCTTGTCCGGGAAACCTGTGATTTTATTATTGGCTTTTCCGGTGAGATCCCCGGCTCTCAGCGCAGGGAGTGTGGAAATTATCTTGATCATTCGCTTCCGAAGGCTCAGCTTTATGCCAACGACCTGAAAAATGTACTGAGCGGCTGGACAGTCGGACAGATGGAATATCAGCTGTAATTGCTGTACACGGGCAGACCCCGAATAAACCGGAAGGAGTGTCGCAGGATGGACGAATCAAAAGCACTGTATTGGGTTTGGATGACGCAGTGTTTTCCTACGCCCAGCCCAAAGGTGATCGAGCTGCTGGATCGAACCGATCCGGAGACTTTTTATCATGAGAAGACGGCTTACCCTTTTTTGAGTCAGAATGATGTGAGAGCGATTTCAACCGTTTCTCTTGAACGGGCACAGCTGATCCTGGATCGCTGTAAGAGCCTGGGCGTACAGGTCATGACAATGGAAGATGACGAATATCCCGAGAGCCTGCTGCATATATTCTGTCCGCCTCCGGTCCTTTACGTTCAGGGTTCCCTGTCCTGTTTGAGAGATCACCTTTCGGTTGCCGCGGTAGGTTCAAGAAGCGCCATTGATTATTATAATTCGGAAATGGGCAATATCTGTTATCAGCTGGCAGTCGCAGGCGCGGTCATTGTCAGCGGATGCGCGGTCGGAAATGATACATATGCCCATCTTGGGTGTATGGCAGGCAAAGGTCCGACGATCGGCGTTCTGGCGTGCGGAAGTGATGTAAACTATCCGGTACAGAGTAAGGAACTGAAAAAGCAGATCCTTGCCAGCGGCGGCGCACTTGTAACCGAACTGCCGCCTGGAACAAAAAGCCCTCGTGGGTACTTTCATGCCCGTAACCGCCTGATTGCCGGACTTGCCGACTGTCTGCTGCTCGGTCAGGTTCCGATGCGCAGCGGCGCGATCATTACGGCAGAAGCTGCGATAGACCAGGGCAAGGAGATTTTCTGTATCCCGCCCTGCAATATCAGCGAACCCGCTTGTATGGGAGTCGCGCCTTTTATCCGGGACGGCGCCAAAATCGCTATGTCCGGATATGATATCGCGATGATGTATGGGGATGTCTATCGGACTACCCTTAAACAGGAAATCTATCAGAATCAGATGTACCTTTTCCGTCAGGCAGAGGAAAGTGCGGATATGCCTGCACCCAAAAAGAAGGATGGAATCAAAAACAGCGCTGAAACCAAAAAATCCTCTTCCCGCCGTAAAACGTCTGCATCTGAAGAAAAAGCGGTTGAAGAAAAAACTGTACATTCTGTCGATCTCAGTGAGTATCCGGATGACGATCCGCGCAGACTGATTCTGTCCCTGCTGTCCGATGAACCGAGGATGCTGGATGATTTGCAGCAGCAATCTCAGCTTCCGACCAACCGGCTGCTTCAGGTATTGCTGGATCTGGAAATGAATGGTATCATTGAATCGTTGGGCGGACAGCGGTATAAACTGGCATGATCCAAGCGGACAGTCAAAGACCTGTCCAGACAGTTTTTTTATATTTCTCTGTGGGGGAAAGTGGATCGTATCCGGACGGAAAGCCCGCCGGTCCATTTTTCCGCGCAGAGGTTTTTATTGCGCACTGTCAGGTTTGTGCCTGGCGGTCAACAGGAGAAAGAATCCTCCTTTTCTTTTGGGAAATGGGAAACAGGAAAAGGATGAAAGGAAAGATAACCTCGATGAGTAAGCTTGTTATTGTAGAATCGCCGGCAAAGGCGAAAACCATTAAAAAATATCTGGGGAAAAATTATGAGGTCATGGCCTCGATGGGACATGTGCGGGATCTTCCCAAGAGCACCCTCGGCGTCGATGTGGAACATGATTTTACTCCCAAATATCTGAATATCCGCAAACAGTCGGATACCATTAAAGGCTTGCAGGCTGCTGCCAAGAAAGCAGATAAAGTTTATCTCGCAACCGACCCGGACCGTGAGGGAGAAGCGATTTCCTGGCATCTGGCAAATATTTTAAAGCTGGATGTGGAGGATAAAAACCGCGTGACTTTTAATGAGATCACAAAAACCGGCGTGAAGGATGGTATGGCGCACCCCAGAAGCCTGGATATGGATCTTGTCAACGCCCAGCAGGCAAGACGAATCCTGGACCGTATTGTCGGTTATAAACTGTCTCCATTTCTTTGGAAGAAAGTCCGCCCGGGGTTGAGTGCCGGACGTGTCCAGTCGGTCACTGTCCGGATGATTGTTGACCGTGAAAATGAGATCAGGGCTTTTGTACCGGAAGAATACTGGACGATAGAAGCAAAGCTCAATCCTCAGTCTTCCAAGTCCAGAAAAGGCTTTATCGCCCGTTTTTATGGCGTTGACGGCAAAAAGGTGGAACTGTCCAACAAGGAAGAAACCGACAAAATACTGGAAATGCTGAAAGGTGCTGAATATAAAGTCAGCGGCCTGAAAAAGGGAACCCGTAAGCGTTCTCCGGCACCGCCCTTTACCACCTCTACTTTGCAGCAGGAGGCTTCCCGTAAACTCGGGTTCCAATCCAAGCGCACCATGTCGGCTGCCCAGCAGCTGTACGAAGGCGTTGAACTGCCCAAGCTGGGAGCGGTCGGTCTGATCACCTATATGAGAACCGACTCGCTGCGTATTTCGGATGAGGCGCGCGCGACAGCTTCCAGTTATATTGAAGAAAAGTATGGTAAGGATTATCTGCCTGCTTCTCCGCGCATCTATAAAACCCGTGCCGGTGCGCAGGACGCGCATGAAGCCATCCGTCCGACCATGCCGGAAATGACGCCTGAATCTATTAAGGAAAACCTTTCTGCTGATCAGTATAAGCTGTATAAGCTGATCTGGGATCGCTTCATTGCCTCCCAGATGGCGGATGCTGTGTATGATACGGTTGCAGTGGATATCGCTGCCGGCAGATGCCTGTTTAAAGCAAGCGGATTTTCTGTCCGGTTTGACGGCTTTACCGCTTTGTATGTGGAAGGCAAGGATACTGACGAGGAAAAAGAAGGTATGCTGCCTGCGATGGAGATCGGCGATCTGCTCAAGCTGCTGGAACTGGGCGGAAATCAGCATTTCACCCAGCCGCCTGCACGGTATACCGAAGCATCGCTGATCAAGATGCTGGAAGAAAACGGTATCGGTCGTCCGTCTACCTATGCGCCGACCATCTCGACGATCCTGGCGCGCGGTTATGTCGAGCGTGAAGGGAAATCCCTCAAACCGACCCAGCTTGGTGAAGTGACCACCACCCTGATGACTGGGCATTTTGCACAGATCGTTGACCCTGGGTTTACGGCTAAAATGGAGACGGACCTTGACTTGGTTGGCGAAGGAAAAAAGCCGTGGGTAAAGACATTGCAGGAATTCTATGGTGATTTTTCGGCGACCCTTACCAAGGCTGAGGAAGACATGAAGGACGTCTTTATGAAGATACCGGATGAAGAGACGGATATTGTGTGTGAAAAATGCGGACGAAAGATGGTGATCAAAACCGGACGTTTTGGTAAATTCCTTGCCTGTCCCGGATTTCCTGAATGCCGCAATACCAAGACAATTGCGGTGGAAGCACCTGGCGCCTGTCCGAAATGCGGCGGTAAGATCCTTGAAAAGAAGTCGAGAAAAGGGAAAAAGTTTTTCGGCTGTGAACATAATCCCGAGTGTGATTTCATGAGCTGGGATGCACCGATCGCTGAAAACTGCCCCAAATGCGGTAAGACACTGCTGCAAAAGGCAGGCAGAGGAGCAAAAATCTACTGCTCCAATGCCGAATGCGATTATGAACGCCCGGTTGAAAAGAAATAAGGAGGCTGCCGATGAAAAAAGCAATTGTTGTTGGCGGCGGTCTTGCCGGCTGTGAAGCGGCGCAGATCATTGCTTCTTATGGCATAGATGTCGATTTGTATGAGCAGAAACCGGTTCAGTTTTCTCCGGCGCATAAAAGCGAAGGTTTGGCAGAACTGGTCTGTTCCAACTCTTTAAAAGCTTCCCGGCTGGCGTCTGCCTCCGGGCTGCTCAAAGAGGAGATGCGGCTCTTAGGCAGTATGCTGGTGCCTGCCGCAGAAAAGACCGCGGTTGCGGCAGGCGGTGCGCTTGCCGTTGATCGGACGCTGTTTTCTCAGCTGGTGACCCGGATGATCGAGGAAAATCCGAGGATTCATCTGATTCGGGAAGAGGTGACCGGGCTTTCATTTGACTGCCCGGCGGTTATTGCCACCGGTCCGCTGACCAGCGACCGGATGGCTGAAGCTATCCGCGAAAAAACCGGTGAGGATTCGCTGTCATTTTTTGACGCGGCAGCACCGATTGTACTGGCGGATTCGATTGACCGGGAGATCGTATTGGCGGCTTCCCGATATGGGCGAGGGGAGGACGACTACCTCAACTGCCCGATGAACCGGGAAGAATATGAGGCATTTTATGATGCGCTGATTCATGCCGAAGGCGCTCCGAGACACGATGTCGACAACGGTCTGAAAGTATACGAAGGCTGTATGCCGATTGAGATTATGGCGAAGCGTGGGGATGATACCATTCGCTTTGGTCCGCTCAAACCGGTCGGGCTGCGTGACCCGCGTACCGGGCATCGTCCGTGGGCAGTTGTCCAGCTGAGAAAAGAAAATGAACAGGGAACGATGTATAACCTGGTCGGTTTTCAGACTAACCTCAAATGGGGTGAGCAGAAACGGGTATTCTCAATGATCCCGGGCCTGGAAAACGCCGAGTTTGTCCGGTATGGCGTCATGCACCGCAACACCTTTCTCAATTCGCCCAAACTTTTGGGGCGGGATTTTAAGCTGCTGGACAGTGATAACCTTTGGTTTGCTGGTCAGATGACCGGTGTGGAAGGGTATATGGAATCGGCAATGAGCGGGCTGGTGGCAGGACATGCGCTGGCACGGGATATGCTGGGACTTACACCGTTTGACTTCCCGCATGATTCAATGATCGGGGCATTGTGTGACCATGTATGTGACAGAAGTGTCCCTGATTTTCAGCCGATGGGTAGCAATATGGGAATTTTGCCGCCTTTGCCGGAACGTATCCGGGATAAAAAGGAACGGTACTTACAGGTTGCCAAACGGGCAATTGCTGCCTTTACAGCGGAACTGGAAAGGAAAGAATATACTGAGCATTTCAAAGACAGCGCTGTTCTTTCGGAAGAGCTGCTGAAAAACGGAGAGAAAGGATGACCGGAATGAAGATCATAGTGGACGGATTTGGCGGAGATAACGCGCCGCTCGCAGTACTGGAAGGGTGCAGCGCTGCGGTCAGGGAATACGGAGTTGATCTGATTGTGACCGGCGATGAACAGGTGATCCGCAAGACGGCCGCCGAACATCAGATCCCGCTTGACGGGATTGAGATCGTCCATGCGCCGGATGTAATTTTGATGCATGACGATCCGGTAACGCTGCTCAAAGCAAAATCAGAAAGCTCAATGGCGGTTGCTTTTAAGCTGCTCAAGGAAGGCAAAGGCGACGCTTTTGTCAGCGGCGGCAGTACCGGTGCGATTGTTGTCGGCGCAAACTTTATCATCAAACGCCTCAAAGGCATTAAACGTGCTGGTCTTGCAACGGTTATTCCGACCATCAAGGGCTGCTATCTGCTGATGGACGCCGGCGCGAATCTGGACTGCAAGCCTGAGACGCTGCTGCATTTCGGAATCATGGGCAGTATTTACATGGAAAAGGTCATGGGAGTCAAAAATCCGAAGGTCGGACTGGTCAATGTCGGTTCGGAAGATACCAAGGGCGGCGATCTGCAAAAAGAAGCCTATGCCCTGCTGAGTAAGGCTCCCATTAACTTTACCGGCAACGTGGAAGCGCGCGGCATCCCGGCTGGAGAAGTCGATGTTGCGGTTGCCGACGGCTTTACCGGAAACATCATTCTCAAACTGACCGAGGGGCTCGGCTCGATGTTTGCCAAAATGGTCAAGGGAATGTTTACCGGTGCTGGAAAGATTGCGGCACTGATGCTGCTGGGCAAGATCAAGGCGTTCAAAAAGTCGATGGACTATACCGAGTACGGCGGAGCGCCGATGCTGGGCGCGGCGCTGCCGGTCATCAAGGCACATGGCAGTTCAAATGGCTATGCGTTTAAAAACGCGATCCATCAGGCGCGGGATTTTGTTTCGGGCGGTGTCAATGACGCGATTGCCGATGCACTTGCTTCACTGCGGGAAGAATCTGCTAAAGAAAAAGAAGACTGATGTCAAGTTCCCCGGGCGGTTTACCGTCCGGGGCTGTCGGCGGTTTTTGATGCATCTGGAAAAGAGTTTCCCGATGCCTGAGAGACCGCGGGAAAGGATGAAAAATATGTCAACGGTTTATGAAAACGGCGAGAATATCGAGGAATTTCAGCAGAAGATCGGATATACCTTTAAACGGATTTCCTATCTGGAACAGGCACTGACCCATTCTTCCTACGCAAACGAGGGGCATAAGCATCTGAAAAACAACGAGCGTCTGGAATTCTTAGGTGACTCGGTTTTGTCGGTCATCGTCGCCCGCTACCTTTTTTTGAACTATAAAGATCTTCCCGAAGGTGTCCTGACCAAAATGCGGGCAAGCCTTGTCTGTGAAAAGGCACTGGATGTATTCGCGGGAGAACTGGAACTGGGAAAATATCTGCGGCTCGGCAAAGGTGAGGAACTGACCGGCGGACGGCAGCGCCCGTCAATTATTGCCGATGCTTTTGAAGCGGTGCTGGCGGCAATTTATCTGGACGGCGGCTATGAAGAAGCACAGCGTTTTGTCATGCGGTTTATCCCCAAGAATATCGATATCCGCAAGCAAAGTCCGCTGTCCGATTATAAAACCGCTTTGCAGGAGGTCGTCCAGCAGAATAAGGAAGAAAAGGTCACCTATCGGTTAGTGGATGAACATGGTCCCGATCATGCCAAGGTTTTTACCGCAGAGGTACTGCTCAATTCCAACGTCATCGGTACCGGTACTGCTTCCAGCAAAAAACAGGCGGAACAGAATGCTGCCCGGGAAGCACTGGAACTGATGGGATATGAGCTTTAATGGGCAGGACAGTACGCGCAGGAATTGTTCCGCTGTTTATTCCGCATATGGGTTGCCCGCACCACTGCTCTTTCTGTGACCAGAAAAGTATCTCCGGTCAGCAGCAGCAGGTGACGCCGGAAACAGTCGCGGAAGAGCTACGGCAGGCGTTTGCGCATGAGCATCCGCCGGGAACCGAGATTGCATTTTTTGGCGGAAGTTTTACCTGCCTGCCGGAAGAGCTGATGTGTGCGTTTCTTGAGCAGGCACTGCCATTCCTTCAAAGCGGACAGGCTGCGGCGCTGCGATGTTCGACCCGTCCGGACGGGATTACGCCGCAGAAATTGCAGCTGCTGAAAAAATACGGAATGAAAACAGTTGAACTGGGTGCGCAAAGTCTGGATGAAACAGTTCTTTTGCGCAACCGGCGCGGACATACGCCGCAGGACGTTTTTTCAGCGGTAAAAATGCTGCGGGAAAACGGCTTCCGGGTCGGGCTGCAAATCATGACCGGTCTTCCGGGAGATACGCCCGAAACACTGGGAAAAACAGTGCAGGGTGTGCTGGAAATGCACCCGGATGTGCTGCGAATTTACCCGACCGTTGTACTCAGGAAAACGATGCTGGAGCGCTGGATGCTGGATGGAAGCTTTCAGCCGATGGGACTGGATGAAGCGGTGGAAGTCTGTGCGGATATCCTGGAACGGATGGAACAGGCTGGTATTCCGGTGATCCGGCTGGGACTTCATGCGTCGGAAACGCTGGAAAGCCAGATGGTGGGCGGTGCTTACCATCCGGCTTTTCGGGAACTGTGTGAATCGAGGATGATCTGCCGGAAGGTTGATCGGCAGCTGGCGGCGTTTTCGATGGGGAGCAGTCTGCTGCTTCGGGTTTCGCTACGGGATGTTTCCCGTGCGGTCGGACAGAAACGGAGCAATATCGCCCACTGGCAGCAGATGGGCTATCAGGTGAGAGTTCGCGCGGCTGATGTGCAGCCGGGCAGTCTGCTGCTGACAGAGAATGGCACTGGTGCAGATCAGTGAGAACGGAAATTTGCAGAGAGGGGTTTAACGGATGCGTTTGAGTTCCCTGGAGATACAGGGGTTTAAATCCTTTCCGGACAAGACGAAGATAGAATTTGACAGGGGTATGACGGTCGTTGTCGGTCCGAACGGAAGCGGCAAGTCCAATATCAGCGACGCCATGCGCTGGGTACTGGGTGAGCAGTCGACCAAGACACTGCGCGGCGGCAAGATGGAGGATGTCATTTTTGCCGGAACCTCAGGTCGTAAGCCGATGGGCAGTGCCTGTGTTTCGCTGACGTTTGACAATACCGACCGCACTCTTCCGGTGGAAGAGGACGCGGTCACCATTACAAGGCGATATTACCGGAGTGGTGAAAGTGAGTATCTGCTCAACGGAAAGGCGATCCGGCTGCGGGAGCTGGCGGAGATGCTGATGGATACCGGTCTTGGCAAAGACGGTTATTCGATGATCGGTCAGGGACGTATTGCCGAGATCGTTGCAGCCAAAAGCCGGGAACGCCGTGAAATCTTTGAAGAAGCGGCCGGTATCGCGAAATACCGCTACCGCAGGGAAGAAGCAGAACGGAAACTCACCCAGGCTCAGGAAAATCTGCTGCGGCTGTATGATATCCTTTCTGAATTGGAAGCAAGAGTCGGACCGCTGAAAGAACAGTCCGAAAAGGCGGAACAGTTTCTCTGCCTGTCGGAGGAAAAAAAGAAGCTGGAAGTTTCCCTCTGGCTCCAGACGCTGGATAGCTACCGGGAGTCGCTGCGCCAGCAGGAGAATAAATGCCTGATTGCCCGTGCGGACGCCGAGCGGTTACAGGCTGAGGCAGATAAGATCGAACAGCAGATTCAGGAGGCTTACCGTCAGACACAAAACTGCCTGACCAAAAGTGAAGAATACCGCCAGATTCGGGAAAACCTGCAGAACAGGATCGCTTCCCACCGGTCGGATATCGCGGTACATGAAAATGAACGTACCCACTGCCTTCTGGAACAGAAGCGGATGAAAGGCGAAATTGCAGCCGCTGATGCACAGACCGGCGAACGTGCGGCTGCTATTTTAGCCGCTGCGGAAGAGGAAAAGGGTCTGGAAGAGAAACTCCAGTCGCTTGAGAAGGAAGAGCAGCTCGCAAAAGAAGAACAGCAAAAGTTGCTCGAAAAAGGAAAAAGCTATGACTCTGAAACGGGTGATTTGCAGACCCGGCTGAGCCAGCTGGCATTGGATATTTCCCGGTTCGGTATGACGATTACAGCATCCGAGCGTACTGCGGCGGATGAACGCATCCGTCTGCGTGAAGCCGAGGAGGGCATCCGGTCGGCAGAGGAAAAGAATAGTCAGCAGCAGGCGGCTATTGCAGAAGTCGATGGGCTGCTGGAAGAAATCCTGTCCAGACGGGAATCGCTCTCCAATGCCGAAAAGGGATTGCAGCTCAAACTTTCCGGTAAGGAAGATGCTCTAAAAAAATTGCAGCAGCAGTATCAGGACCTGGAGCTTGAAGAAAAGGGTAAACTCCAGCGGGCAAACCTTTTGCGCGATCTGGAAGAAAATATGGAGGGTTTTGCCCATTCGGTCAAAGCGGTGCTGAACTGGCAGAAAAACGGTGTCCAGAAAGGGGTACACGGAACGGTTGCCCAGCTGATCAGCGTGCCTTCTCAATATGCGTTGGCGATTGAAACGGCACTAGGCGGCGCACTCCAAAACCTGATTGTTGCCGATGAGGAGACTGCCAAAAGCTGTATCCGCCGGTTGCAGCGGGAAAAGGCAGGACGCGCAACCTTCCTGCCTCTGACATCGGTCAAGGGAAGCCTTCTTGATCAGCCCGGACTGGACAGAGAACCGGGATTTATCGGGCTTGCGTCTGAGCTGATAGATACCGACCCGGCTTACCGTGGAATTGCCCGGTTTTTGCTGGGGAGAATCGTGATTGCTTCTGACCTGGATACCGCGTCGGATATGGCAAAGAAAAACCGTTACCGTTTCCGGGTTGTTACCCTTGACGGACAGCAGGTCAATGTCGGCGGTTCCTTTACCGGTGGTAGTGCAGCCCGTACACAGGGACTGCTCAGCCGCAGAGGTGAGGCAGCTGCGCTTCGCAAGGAAGCGGAAACCCTGCGCAGCCAGAAAGAAGCTGTTGCCGGAAAGGGTCGGGAACTGAAAGCGGAACTGGATGAAATCAGGGCTCAGATTGAGGGAACCCGCAGTGAACTGATCGTCGCAGGTGAAGATTACGTCCGGTTTGAAGGCGAGAAAAAGCGGTGTGAAACTGAGATGCAGTCAGCTGGTGAACGGATCGGGAGTTTACAGGCACAGGTTACCCAGTGCCGCGAGAAGCTGGAGGCTGCACAGGCAGAAAACCGTGCTGCTGCTGAGTCGCTTGCGGCTGCAAAAGAGGAAAAACAGTCGGTTGAAAGCCGACTTGCTTCCCGTCAGGGGCGTCAGGATCAGCTGAGTACCCAGTTAGAACAGCTGGCTGCCCGTATTTCGGCATTTTCGGTACGCAGGGTCGTGCTGGAAAAAGACCTTGAGGCAGCGCGCGTGAGAAAAGAGAACCTTAGCAAGGAACGCGCTGAGGCAGCTGCACGCCAGCAGATGCTGAAAAGTGAGGTTCAGAAACTGGACGCTTCTCTTGCCAAACTCGAAGCAGATATCAAAACCTGCAAGCAGGAGATTGAAACCTTTACCCGGCAGATCGCGGATTACGAAAAGAAAAATGAACAGGTTTTGGAAGAACGTGCCCATCTCGAGGGTGAAACCATTGCCTTGCGTCAGAAATCGCGGGAAGCATCCCTTCAAAAGGAACGCGCTGTCGGAGAACAGGCTCGTCTGGATGAACAGAAGCAGACCATTCAGCGGGATTATGACCATCTGGTTTCCCGGCTGTGGGAGGAATATGAGCTGACCCCACGGGAAGCTGAGGCAGTTCGGGTACCGATGGAAAGCGTGTCGGAAGGCAACCGGCAGCTGGGTATTATTAAAAACAGAATCAAGGCACTGGGAAGTATCAACGTTGCGGCGATCGAGGAATACCGCGAGGTATCGGGACGGTATGCGTTTTTGAAGACCCAGGTGGACGACGCGGCAGGCGCAAGGGATGAACTGCTGCAATTGATTGAAAATCTGACCGAAGAGATGAAAAATATCTTCAGTTCGGCGTTTCAGACCATCAATCGCAATTTCGGCAGCATTTTTGCCGAACTTTTTGGCGGCGGCAGTGCGTCTTTGCAGCTGGAAGATCCGGAGGATGTGCTGGAATGCGGGATCGAGATCATAGTCCAGCCGCCGGGAAAGATTATCAAAAACCTCGCCGCCCTTTCTGGTGGTGAACAGGCAATGGTTGCGGTCGCAATCTATTTTGCCATTTTGAAGGTTCGTCCATCGCCATTTTGTGTGCTGGACGAAATCGAGGCGGCGTTGGATGACGTCAATGTCTCCCGGTATGCGGGTTATCTGCGGAGTATCTGCGATAAGACACAGTTTATTCTGATTACCCACCGGCGCGGCACGATGGAACAGGCAGACGTGCTGTACGGCGTGACGATGCAGGAAAGCGGTGTTTCAAAGCTGCTGCAGCTGAAGATTTCGCAGCTGTCGTCGGAAAATTTGCAGACGGAACAGGCTTGATCTTTCCTGAATTTGATAGGAGGAATGAAAATGGGTTTTTTTGAAAAAATCAGAGAGGGAATCAAGAAAACCAAGGATTCGATGATGCAGAAGGTAGAGCGGGTTATCAACTCGTTCACCAAGATCGACGAGGATTTTCTGGAAGAGCTGGAAGAAACGCTGATTATGTCCGATGTCGGCGTTGAAACCTCCGAAGCGATTATCGAGGAGCTTCGCAAAAAGATCAAAGAAACCGGCGCTACCGATACCGGCGTTGTCCGGGAACTGCTGGAACAGATCATCTCGGATATGCTGCGGGAGGAACGTCCTTTCCAGATCAATACCCGTCCGTCGATTATCTTTGTCATCGGCGTCAATGGCGCCGGTAAAACAACCACTGTCGGCAAACTGGCTGCCGGATATAAGGCGCAGGGCAAAAAGGTACTGGTCGCGGCTGCCGATACCTTCCGTGCAGCGGCAATCGACCAGCTTCAGGTCTGGACCGACCGTGCAGGCGTGGATATCGTCAAACATAAGGAAGGTGCTGACCCGGCAGCGGTCGTATACGATTCAATTGACGCGGCAAAGGCAAGAGGCTGTGACCTGCTGCTGATTGATACGGCCGGACGGCTGCATAATAAGAAAAATCTGATGGCAGAGCTGCACAAGATGTTCCGTATCGTTTCCCAGCGTGCGGAAGGCTGCGACGTGGAAGTCCTGCTGGTACTGGATGCAACGACAGGACAGAATGCCGTCAGTCAGGCGGAACTGTTCAAAGAGGCTGCCAATATCACCGGCATTATCCTGACCAAGCTGGACGGTACCGCTAAAGGCGGCATTGTCATTTCACTGAAAAATCAGCTGGGACTGCCGGTACGGTTTGTCGGCGTAGGAGAAAAGGTGGACGATTTGCAGGAGTTTGTTCCCGAAGATTTTGTCCGCGCACTGTTTGAATAATCGGCACAGAAGGAAAGGAGCAGGGTCCGAATGGATATTATTCTCGCTACCAATAATAAAAATAAGGTTCTCGAACTCAAACGTATGCTGGAACCGTTGGGATATACCCTTTATTCCCAGAAAGAAAAGGGGATTCAGCTGGAAGTTAAGGAAAATGGAACAACTTTTGAGGAAAATGCACGCCTGAAAGCACAGGCTATCTATGACCTGACCGGATGTGCGGCGCTTGCGGATGATTCCGGGCTGTGTGTCGATGCGCTGGACGGTGCGCCGGGCGTATATTCGGCACGGTATGCCGGCGAACCGACTGACGACCATCGCAACAATATGAAGCTGCTGGATACGCTGGAAGGCGTCACCGATCGCAGCGCTCAGTTTGTCAGCGTGATCTGCTACATCGACCAGGACGGAAAAGCGCATTATTTCCGCGGTGAATGTGCCGGTTCGATTGGCTTTGAAGAACTGGGGCAGATCGGTTTTGGGTACGATCCGATTTTTATGGTAAACGGTCGCGCTTATGCCGAAATGACCGGTGAGGAAAAGGACGCGGTTTCCCACAGAGGAAACGCGATCCGGCTGCTTGCGGACTTTTTGAAAGGGGAGTAATCCCATGCCTGCGGACAGACGAAAATCCGGCTGGGGCTGGCTTATCTGTATTGCGGCGATTTTGTTGGTCATATTGAGCGGAATGGTCACAAGGGTGATATCCGGTCTTTTGCCGACCCGGCAGGAAAAGATTGCGGCAATGGTCATTGAAAATCTGGACGCGCTGGAAAAATCCACAGACGCTTTTCTGTCCGGCGAAGCTGCGGTACCGTTCGGTATCAAATGTACAGCGACGGTCGAGGAACTTTCAGACGGCGGACAGTTTGTCAGCTATCAGACAGATGCAGCCGGATTCGGTTCCCAAACGTCTTATTATGGATTTTACTGGTCGCCGGATGGAATGGTCGATTTTTCTGATTACACGCTGGCAGAAGTTGAAGACAGCACAGTCGGGATGAAAAGCCAGGCGGATGGCGACAACTGGTTTTATACCGAAAAAATCACCGGAAACTGGTACTATTATGAATGGCATTTTTGATTAACCGTGATGTTTGGCTTTAAAACGGTCAGAACTTCAAAAATAACGGAGAAAGAATTGGATATATATGGAAATCAGAAGAGCAATCAAAGGAGATATCGAGGGTTTGCACCGTCTGCTTTTTCAGGTAGAGATGATTCACCACATGGGAAGACCTGACCTGTTCAAGGCTGACGCCCGCAAGTATACCGATGAGGAATTGGAAGCGATTCTGCGGGATGACAGCCGTCCGGTATTTGCTGCAATTGGTGAAGACGGCGAGGTCCTTGGGTACGCATTCTGTGTGTTCCAGCAGAAGATCGGAGACAATATCCTGACCGATGTCAAGACGCTGTATATTGACGACCTGTGCGTCGATGAAAATGCCAGAGGTCAGCATATCGGAAAGAGTCTGTATGAATATGTCCTTTCCTTTGCAAAGGAAAGCGGCTGCTACAATGTCACACTGAATGTCTGGGCATGTAATGAAAGTGCAAGAAAATTTTATGAAAAGTGCGGACTTAAGCCGCAGAAATACGGAATGGAAACTATTCTGTAAGGAAAGAAATTACAGTTATCACAGAAAGGGAAAATAGAAATGACGAGCAAACAGAGAGCAAAACTTCGCGCAATGGCAAACTCGCTTGAAACCATCATGCAGATCGGTAAAGGCGGTGTTACAGAACAGACCTATAAAGCTGTGGAGGAAGCGCTCCTGGCAAGAGAACTGATTAAAATCCGCGTACTGGAAAATAGCCTGTATACCGCAAAAGAGGCTGCTGCTGAAATCGCCGAGAATGTCGGATGTGATGTTGTCCAGGTGCTGGGGACCCGTATCACCCTTTATAAGCCCAATCCCAAAAAGCCGGTTATCAATCTGGACGACTGAGCGGGATGCAGATTGGAATTTACGGCGGCACCTTCAATCCGGTGCATTTGGGGCATATCCATCTGCTTCGGGAAGTTATGGCGACCGGTTTGCTGGGCAAAATACTGGTTATGCCCGACCGGACGCCGCCGCATAAACAGGCGCTGGATTTGGTTGCTGGCTGGAAACGGTTTGAAATGTTGAAACTGGCAACCATGGGAATGGAAGGAATACAGGTTTCGGATTTTGAACTGCGCCGGGAAGGAAAAAGCTATACTTATATGACCCTGCGCCTGCTGCGGGAATTCTATCCGGATGATCAGTTTTCGCTGATTATGGGAGCGGATATGCTGCTTTCTTTCCGGGAATGGCGCAATTGGGAAGAGATTCTTTCTTATACCCGGCTGATTGCCGCGGCAAGGGATGAGGGTGAATATGAGCGGCTGGAACTGGCTGCAAAAGCCCTTGGAAATACCGAACTTATCAGGATTACACCCCTTCCTGTATCTTCAACCGAGGTACGGGCGGCAGTCAAAAAGGGGCATTCCCTTGAAAAACTGGTCCCTCAGCCGGTTGCCGACTATATCCGGGAAAATCACCTGTATCAGTAGTTTTGGACAGAGCAAAGAGAGGAAGATGTGTCATGTGGCAGCCGGAACTCATTCCGTGGGCAGAATATCAGCAGCTGGTACGCAGCCGGCTCAAACCTTCCAGATATGAACACTCCATCTGTGTCATGAACCGTGCGGTCGAACTGGCTGAGCGTTTTGGCGCAGATGTGCAGAGGGCAAAACTTGCCGGGCTTCTGCACGATATTATGAAAAATGTTGAACCAAAAGAAATGTTGCAATTCATTGAGGATTCTGGTATAATCCTATTATATGCGGACATGTGTGCCCCGCAGCTCTGGCACGCAATTGCCGGCGCGGCGTATATCAGACGGGTACTGAATATTCAGGATGAAGAAGTCCTCAATGCGGTTCGATATCATACCACCGGACGCGCTGGGATGTCTTTGCTTGAAAAGGTCGTCTATCTGGCAGATCTGACCAGTGCTGACCGTGATTATCCCGATGTCAAAAAGACTCGGAAGATCGTCGATCAGTCGCTCGATGAGGGAATGCTCTATTCAATGAAATTTCTGATTTGCGATCTGGTAAAGGAATGTCGGGTACTCCATCCTGATTCGCTGGCCTGCTATGATGAACTTGTGAGAAGTGGAATTCATGTCGATTGACTGAAAGCTGTGAGTTTGGAAAGGAATATGGATGCATGGCAAAGGGAAAGAGTCAGAAAACCAAAGCACCAATGGGAGTCAAAAACGGTCTTCTTTTGGCATTGTCGATTATCATGATTGTCAGCTCGGTTTTGCTTGCAGGGTATACTTCGGTAATGAACTGGACGCCGCTGGCTGAGGTCGTGGAATCGACAAATGAGGACGGTATCGTTGTTCAGACAAGCAGTGCTGTTATTGATGAGGAGATCAAGACACCGGTCAGCCAGCAGAATCAGGTTGTCAATTTCCTGGTTGCCGGTATTGACTATAATACAACCGACGCTTCGGCAGGTGTCTCCCGAGGTAAGCTCACCGACGTTATTATGGTTGTCCAGATCGATCTTGAAAAAGGATCGGTCAGCGCGCTGCAGGTTCCGCGTGATACTTGGGTTGGGACCAATGTTTCTTCGACCGGTAAAATCAACGCTGTCTATGGTTCGCGTAATATAGACGGTCTTGCGGAAGTTATCTACGACCGTTTTGCACTGCCGATAGACCATTATGTCACGGTCGATATGGACGGTTTTATTAAAATCGTCGATGCCATCGGTGGTGTTCCGGTCACGATTGAGGAATCCTTTACACTGGAAGGTGTATCGTTCTCGCCTGGTGAGCATGTCCTGTCGGGTATTGAGGCGGAAAAGTTTGTCCGTGAGCGGCATTCCCGCAGCGGAGGCGATATTGGCAGAATCAATGCACAGCGTCAGTTCCTGGCTGGACTGTTCAGTAAGATGACATCTTTGTCCGGTTCGGAGCTTGCAAGCCTTTCGGGTGTTGTAATGGAAAATGTTTCGACTGATTTGTCGGTTGGAACCGCACTTTCGCTGGTACAGGAAATTCTCAAGATGGATACTGACAATATGAGCTTTTATATGGTGCCCGGTCAGACTGCGACCGCTTATAATGGTCAGTCGATCTGGACCGCTCACAAAGAGGAATTGGCTGACCTGCTCAATGAACATTTCCGGCCGTATTCGGATGACGTGCCGGCATCGGAACTTTCGATTGAAGAAGTGGCAAATACTGTTGATTATTATGACGACAATTCGACGACCGTGACCGATCTGCTGGGCGGCAGTGATGAGGAAGAAGAGGAACTCTCCAGCGCTGCCTAATGGATAATGGTTTTTCGTGATGAAAGGAATGGTTACAGCAAATGGAATCCAAAGAACTGATGGAAACAGTTGTCCAGATTCTGGACAGCAAAAAAGCTGATGATATTCGCGCAATCCGTATTGGAGATCTGACGATTATTGCCGATTACTTTGTTATTGCTGCCGGCAGCAGCAATACTCAGGTCAAAATGCTGGCTGATGAGGTGGAGTATCAGCTTTCCCAGAAAGGCATCAAACCTCATGCAACCGAAGGCTACCGCTCGGAAAACTGGATTGTACTGGATTATTCGGGCGTAGTTGTCCATGTCTTTTTGCGTGAGACCAGAGAGTTTTACAATCTGGAACGTCTGTGGGCGGACGGTGAGCAGGTGGATATTTCTCACCTGCTGAAAGCAAACTGATTTTTGCAAATCTGGGGTTAGCCTCGATAAAGGAATGATAGAAAATGAGCAGCATCTACGATTTTCAGACCATTGAGAAAAAATGGCAGAGCTATTGGGACGAAAATAAGACGTTCCATGCTGAAATTGATCACACAAGACCTAAGTTCTATCCGCTGGTAGAGTTTCCCTATCCTTCGGGCGCCGGTCTGCATGTCGGGCATCCGCGCAGCTACACCGCGCTGGACGTCGTCGCAAGAAAGCGCCGTCTGGAAGGATATAATGTCCTGTATACGATGGGTTGGGACGCATTCGGTCTGCCGACCGAGAACTTCGCGATGAAAAACCATATTCATCCCGAAATCGTCACCAGAGACAATGTCGCGCGCTTTAAGTCTCAGCTGAAATCGCTGGGGCTGTCCTTTGACTGGGACCGCGAAATCAATACGACTGACCCTGGCTATTATAAGTGGACCCAGTGGATTTTCCTCCAGCTGTATAAGCATGGACTTGCCTATAAAAAGGAAATGAACGTTAACTGGTGTACCGGCTGTAAAGTTGTTCTGGCAAACGAAGAGGTTGTCAACGGCGTCTGCGAACGCTGCGGCGCACCGGTCGTCCACAAGGAAAAAAGTCAGTGGATGCTCAAAATTACCGCATATGCTGATCGTCTGATTGATGGTCTGGATGGTCTGGACTATATCGAGCGTGTCGCTACCCAGCAGAAAAACTGGATTGGACGCAGCCATGGTGCGGAAGTCAATTTTACGACAACTACCGGCGATAACCTGACGGTTTATACCACTCGTTGTGATACTCTGTTTGGTGCGACTTATATGGTCGTTTCTCCGGAACATGCACTGGTCGGTGAATGGCTGGAAAAAGGCATTATCAAAAATGTAGACGAAGTCAAAGCTTACCAGCTGGAAGCTTCCCGCAAGAGCGATATGGAGCGTACCGAGCTCAATAAGAATAAAACCGGTGTCTGCCTTGACGGCGTAAAGGGTATCAATCCTGTCAACAATACCGAAATTCCGATCTTTATTTCTGACTACGTTCTGGCAAGCTACGGTACCGGTGCCATCATGGCGGTTCCCGCACATGATACCCGTGACTGGGAGTTTGCAAAGAAATTTGGTCTGCCGATCGTTGAAGTTGTTCAGGGCAATACCCCGTCCAATCTGGATGAAGCAGCTTTCACCGATGTTGCGACCGGTACGCTGGTCAATTCCGGGTTCCTCAACGGACTTTCGGTCAATGACGCTAAGGCTAAGATGATCGAATGGCTGGAAGCAAACGGCAAAGGCTGTGATAAGGTCAACTTCAAACTGCGTGACTGGGTATTCAGCCGTCAGCGCTATTGGGGTGAACCCATCCCGATGGTTAAGTGCGATAAATGCGGCTGGCAGCCGATTCCTGAAAGTGAACTGCCGCTGACTCTGCCGGAGATTACCGATTTTGAACCGGGTGAGGATGGCGAAAGCCCGTTGGCACGCCATACCGATTGGGTCAATACGACCTGTCCCTGCTGCGGCGGACCGGCTAAACGGGAAACCGATACCATGCCTCAGTGGGCTGGTTCTTCCTGGTACTTCCTGCGGTATATGGACCCGCATAACGACGAAGCACTTGCAAGCAAGGAAGCACTCGAATACTGGGGACCGGTTGACTGGTACAACGGCGGTATGGAACATACTACCCTGCACCTGCTCTACTCTCGTTTCTGGCACAACTTCCTGTATGATATCGGTGTGGTTCCTTATTCTGAACCTTATAAGAAGAGAACCAGCCATGGTATGATTCTGGGCTTGAATCCGCGCAGTTTCCAGAACCTTCCTGCGGCTGAGCAGAAGGAACTGGTTGCTAAATATGGTTCTGAAAAGGAAGCACAGAAGGCGCTGGTTGAAAAGTACGGCGAAATGGCAGCGCATCCGGTTGTCAAGATGTCCAAGTCTCTGGGCAACGTTGTTAACCCTGACGATATCGTCCGGGATTATGGCGCGGACACCATGCGTACCTACGAAATGTTCATGGGCGACTTTGAACAGTCTGCTCCCTGGAACACCGCTTCGATTGCCGGCTGCAAGAGATTCCTTGACCGTGTATGGAAGTTCCAGGACAATGTAGTCGATGGCGACAGCTATCGTCCGGAACTGGAAGTCCCGTTCAACCAGACCATTAAAAAGGTTTCGGAAGATATCGAGACGCTGAAATACAATACCGCAATTGCGGCGATGATGGGATTGCTCAACAAGATCGATGCGGTTGGTTCGATCAACCGGAAAGAGTACCGTGATCTGCTGATTATGCTCAACCCGTTTGCTCCTCATATCACTGAGGAACTGTTTGAGATGATGGGCTTCGGTTCTCCGATCACTTCCCAGAGCTGGGTTACCTATGATCCCGATAAGTGCACTGAGTCTACCGTTGAGATTGCGGTTCAGATCTGCGGCAAGGTTCGCGCGAAACTGAATGTTCCGGTCGATATCTCGGCTGAGGATGCAATCGCTCTGGCAAAGGCTGAGGAAAAGATTGCGGCTGCAATCGCCGGCAAGACGATTGTCAAAGAACTCTACGTCAAGGGTAAACTGGTCAATATCGTTGCAAAATAATTTTCGTTCCCATAATATTCAAACAAAATGGATAAGCCAGGCGGCAGCGTATAGCTGTTGCCTGGTTTTTTGGTTTGATCTCAGTATTCCACTGGGAATAGCATCTGTTCCATATAGTTTTCATTGAACGCCGGATTTTCACCAAGATTGATATGAACAGAATCCTCTGCAAGAGTACGTCCGATTGCATACTGCTTTTCACTCAGCAGCATATCCGAGGCACCGGCAAGGGAAGCATTGCCAATAATCGCAATTCGGTCAGTCAGCTGATGTGCTTGGATTATTGCTGAACTGTAAGGTCTATTTTGCTGACTCGCATGCACCTTGGCAACGAGGCACCAATGAAAATTTTAATGGCTTACTTCGTCAATTTTTCCTCAAACGTACCTCATTTGCAGAGGTAACACAGGAAGATGTTGAGGCTATCGCAAAAATGTTGAATCGCCGTCCACGCAAATGCCTTGGATGGAAAACTCCTGAAGAAGTTTTTCTTCATAAAGCGTTG
>CALWWT010000146.1 GCA_944385325.1 uncultured Clostridia bacterium
CGCGCAGCGAACCGTGCCCTGGGCGCGCCCTTGGCGCGCAACCCCATAAAAAAACGTAGCCATTGCCCATGCGGAGCATGGCAATGGCGGAAAAAGAGAACGAACGATTAACTTTTTCGACAGCCTGCGGGCTGTCTTTTTTTGCTGAAACGCTTGACACTGGTATACCCATAGGGGTATACTGTACATATACCCCTATGGGTATAGAAAGAAGGTATGACAATGAGGAAAGTCATCGAAAAGGTCGAACAGCTGATGGAGCTGGGCGGCACCAAAAAGGATATTGCTTTTCTGGCAGTTTCCGGTGTCGCACTAATTATCAGTATTTTTGACCTGCTGCCTCTTCCCTTTGACGCGGCATGGATCGCCATTATCCTTTGCGGAATCCCGATCATTATCGAGGCGATTATCGGGCTGGTCACTGCGTTTGATATCAAAGCGGATGTACTGGTTTCACTGGCGCTGATTGCGTCGGTCTTGATCGGAGAGGATTTCGCGGCCGGTGAAGTGGCATTTATCATGCAGCTGGGCGGTCTGCTGGAGGATCTGACGGTTGCAAAGGCAAGGGCAGGAATTGAAAAGCTGGTCCATCTCACGCCTCAGATAGCCAGAGTTATCATAAACGGAACTGAAAAGATTATTCCGGCGCAGCAGGTACAGGTCAATGACCTGATTCGTGTCCTTCCGGGTGAAACGGTACCGGTGGACGGAATCATTCTTTCGGGTGAAACTTCAGTCAATCAGGCTGTTATGACGGGTGAATCGCTGCCTGTGGACAAATCGGCAGGCGATGAGGTATCCAGCGGCACGGTCAACCAGTTCGGCGCATTTGAAATGAGAGCGACCAAAGTCGGCGAAGACAGTTCTATCCAGCGGATGATTCGGCTGGTCCAGTCAGCGGACGCCGGCAAAGCTAAAATCGTTGGACTTGCCGACAGATGGGCAACCTGGATCGTCGTCATTGCGCTGACGGCTGCGGCACTCACCTGGCTGATTTCGGGTGAAATTATCCGTGCGGTGACCATTCTGGTTGTCTTCTGTCCCTGCGCGCTGGTACTGGCAACACCAACCGCGATTATGGCGGCAATCGGAAACGCTACAAAGCATGGTTTTCTGGTCAGACAGGGAGACGCACTGGAACGTCTTGCCAGCGTATCCAAAGTCACCTTTGACAAAACCGGTACCCTGACTTATGGCACACCTGTTGTCATTGCTTCGGAAACTGTATCTGACTACAGCCCGGATGATGTCTACCGGTTCACTGCCGCTGCCGAACAGCTGAGCGAACATCCGCTCGGGAAAGCGGTTGTCCGCTGCTACGGCAGCAAGCCGTACGCCGCTGAAGATTTTAAGATGGTTCCCGGAGAAGGCGTTATGGCGGTTGTCGAGGGAAAACAGATACTGGCAGGCAGCCTCAAGTTCATTACCAAAAATACCACTGCTGCACTCACCGGTGAATTGGCTGAAAATGCCGCCAGATACCTCAAAAAAGGCTGTACCGTAATCTATACCGCAATCGATGGTATACTGGCAGGTTACCTGGTCCTGTCGGATACCGTCCGGGATGACAGCAAAAAAATGATCGCTTCCCTGCGGCGGATTGGCGTTGAACCGGTTCTGCTGACCGGTGACCATCGCAACGCCGCGGATACCATTGCCGCACAGCTGGGTATCCGGGAGGTTTATGCCGGATGCCTGCCGGAAGACAAGCTGCGTCATATTGATTCTTTCCAGCAAACGGGCAGCAGGGTCTGCATGATCGGCGACGGCATCAATGACGCTCCTGCGCTGAAAAAGGCAGATGTCGGCATTGCCATGGGCGGCATCGGAAGTGACATTGCGGTAGATGCTGCCGACATTGCCCTTGTGGATGACGAAATCAAGGAGCTTCCCCACCTGATGGCACTGTCCAGACGGATGATGAAAACCATCAAAATCAACCTTTCTTTCTCGATGGGACTCAACTTCCTGGCAATTATACTTGCCATTACCGGTATTCTCGGACCGGTTATCGGCGCGCTGGTACATAACGCCGGGTCAGTCCTGGTTATTATCAATTCGGCGCTGCTGATGAAATGGAAAAAGAGATAAAACTTTTCCCTACACGCAAAAATCCCGTATAACCGATTTATTCCGGCTATACGGGATTTTTTTCTGTGCAGAAAAACAGGCTGTCGATAAAGTCAATCGCTCGTCTTCTTTTTCCGCCATTGCCGCTTTCTGCGGCAATGGCTACGTTTTTTAGTGGGGTTGCGCGCTTACGCGCGCCCAGGGCAGGCTTTCCCAGAAAGCCGTACAGTTTGCTGGCAAACTGTCTGGTTCGCAACGCGAACCGTCCGCCCCTGGATCTGCTGTTCTCTAAAAAAAGGTTGGTCGATTCGCCAATACTAAAAATGTTTTTTCGACAGCCTGTAATCCATCAAACTGTGCAATTATTCCGACTTGGGAACTTCCAGTACAGCGCCGCGGTTACCAGAAGTAACCAGCGAAGCATAACGTGCCAGATAGCCGGTATTGATCTTGGGTGCACGGGGTTTCCATGCAGCTTTACGGGCAGCCAGCTCTTCATCGCTGACCTTAAGGGTGATCGAATGGTTGGGGATATCAATTGCAATGATATCGCCATCCTTGACCAGTGCAATCGGACCGCCGACAGCAGCCTCAGGCGAAACGTGACCGATCGAAGCGCCACGGGTCGCACCCGAGAACCGTCCATCGGTAATCAGCGCAACGGTAGAGCCCTGACCGCGTCCCTGAATAGCAGAAGTAGGCGTCAGCATCTCACGCATACCAGGACCGCCTTTCGGGCCCTCGTAGCGGATGACAACGACATCACCATCATTGATTTCACCTGCATCGATTGCAGCCTGTGCTTCTTCCTCAGAATCGTAGCAGCGTGCAGGACCTTCATGTACCAGCATTTCCGGTACAACTGCGCTTCTCTTAACAACGCAGGAATCAGGCGCAAGGTTGCCGCGCAGAACCGCAATACCACCGGTCTTGGAATAGGGATTATCGGTCGGACGAATAACTTCCGGATTGAGGTTGACAGCGTCCTTAATATTTTCCGCAACCGTCTTGCCGGTAACCGTCATCAGATCGGTATGCAGGAGTCCAAGGTCGGCAATTTCCTTCATAACGGCATAAATACCGCCGGCAGCGTTGAGGTCTTCCATATAGGTCGGACCGGCAGGTGCCAGATGGCAGACATTCGGGACCTTTTCAGAAATGCGGTTGGCGATATCCATATTCAGTTCAATGCCGCATTCGTGCGCGATTGCGGGAAGGTGCAGCATCGAGTTGGTGGAGCAGCCAAGCGCCATATCCATCGTCAGTGCGTTTTCAAAAGCCTCGTAGGTCATGATATCACGAGGACGGATATTCTTTTCGACCATCTCCATGACCTTCATGCCGGCATGTTTTGCCAGCTGGATACGCTGGGAGTAGACAGCCGGAATAGTGCCGTTGCCGCGCAGACCCATGCCCAGTACCTCGGTCAGGCAGTTCATCGAGTTGGCGGTATACATGCCCGAGCAGGAGCCACAGGTAGGACAGGTATTTTCTTCCCATTCATGCAGCTTTTCCTCATTGATCTTGCCTGCATTATACGCGCCCTGTGCCTCAAACATCGAAGAAAGCGAAGTCTTGTGTCCGTCCATATGACCTGCCAGCATCGGACCGCCGGAAACAAATACCGTCGGAATGTTCAGACGGGCAGCTGCCATCAGCAGACCGGGTACGTTTTTATCACAGTTGGGGATCATGACCAGACCGTCAAACTGATGTGCCATTGCCATAGCCTCAGTGGAGTCGGCGATCAGATCACGGGTGACCAGCGAGTATTTCATGCCGATATGCCCCATCGCGATACCATCGCAGACAGCAATTGCCGGAATAATAATCGGCGTACCGCCAGCCATTGCAACACCCATTTTGACTGCCTGTGCGATCTTATCCAGATTCATATGACCGGGGACGATCTCATTCCAGCTGGAAACAACACCGATCAGCGGACGATCCATCTCCTCTCGGGTATAACCAAGTGCATTGAACAGCGAACGGGACGCTGCGCAGTTGGCGCCCTTTTTAACGTGATCACTTCTCATAAATCCAGATCCTTTCCAAATATTGATCTTTTCAAATCCCGCAAAAGCGGGTTACTTCCTGTATGATTTTATTATAATTTGTATGACCTGTATTGTCAAGGCTTTTGACGACAGTTACAAATATCTTTTTTCTTTTCCCTTGACAAGAGCAAAAAAGAGGGGTATAGTATAGGTAACGCATCTATATCTAGTGTATACATTTGTATTATTGTACTATATTTTGGAAGGAGAATGGATATGAATACCACTGTCACTGTAACCGGCGGAAACATTTCCCAGCAGGAGACCGACGCGTATGTCGCCTATTTGAAGGACAAATATCCTGGACGGAAATTTTCTTCCATTAACATTTCTTTGGACGGAGAATTTGTCGATCTTTCCTGGCAGCTGGAACCAGAGCCATTTGAACGGATTCGCCGGATCACCGGTTATCTGGTCGGCACACTCGACCGGTTTAATGACGCGAAACGTGCTGAGGTCGAAGACCGGGTCAAACATGGTATCGGCAATTTTGAGACGCTGGACTAAAATGGGTTAAAGTAGGGGTATCGCAAAATATGCGATACCCCTATTTTGATTTATATTGCATTTTATCAAATATAAAATTCCAACTTATTTGCAATCTGATATTATCATTCCCTGCAAATTTTCCTTCCTATTTAATATGGGCTTTATTTTCAATGACGTATATTTTGTTTGTGTAATATGTCCTTTTTAACCGGCAATTTGTCGAAAACTTTATGGATATTTTTATAGAAAAAGGCTTTTCATTTTCACACTTCATGCCATAATGTCACTGAACAAGCCGAATACGGCTGATCCGGGCAGCATCAGAAAAATGCAGCAAATGGAGCTCCGCTGTGAATAATCTGCCTGACCTGTAATCCATTTTCCTGCAAAGGTAAGGTGAGTTTATATGTTTCCCATCAAATGGATCTGGGAAAATATGAAGGGTTACCGCAAGCACTTTGTCACCGCTATGTGTCTTGTCGTCATCATGGCGTTGCTCCAGCTGGTCAACCCAACGGTTTCCCGACTGATCGTCGACAAAATTCTGGCGCCGGCAGAAGGGGTATCTCCTCAGATCAGCCTGCTGATCCCGCTGGCAGCCGTCATGATTGGTTTCACCCTGCTGCGAACCGGCATTGGCTACATTATGGTCATGTTGTGTGAAAAATCCAGTACCGAGCCAGTTGCCAATATCAGAGCTGTTATTTACCGCAATCTTCAGCGCCAGGATATGAAGTTTTATGACAAAAACCGTACCGGCGACCTGATGACCCGTCTGACCGGTGATTTGGACATGGTCCGGCATGTGACCGCATGGGATTGCCGTGTCGCGCTGGAAAGTGTCGTACTGTTTTTTGCGGTTCTGATCTATTTTCTGTGCACCGACGTTTTGTTCACACTGGCGCTTTGTGTTATTTTACCGGTTATCTTTTTTGCTTCCTTCATTTATTCCCGCAAAGTTCGCCCAATTTACCAGAATCCGCGTGAAAAACTGTCGGTCATGAACTCACAGGCATAGGAAAATATCGCCGGCAACCGGGTCGTCAAAGCTTTTGCCCGGGAGGATTATGAGATCGGGCAGTTTGACCAGCGCAACGCCGATTTCCGGGAGGCCAATCTGGAAGCAAACCGTTTCTGGCTCAAGTTCTATCCGATCATCGAATTTTCCGCCCAGTCACTAACAATCATCGTGCTGCTGGTCGGCGGTCTGTTTGTCATGAACGGTCGTATCACACTGGGCGACCTGATGGCGTTTTCCGGGCTGACATGGACCTTTGCAAACCCGGTCCGGATGCCGGGCAATATCCTGAACGACACCCAGCGGTTTATGGCGAGCGCCAACAAGGTCATCGAACTTTACTATACCCGTCCGATGATCGTCAACCGCGCCGACTGTAAAAATGCCGGCAAAAAAGCCAAAGGACATATCACCTTTGACCATGTTTCCCTTTCGATCAACAAGCAGAAAATTCTTGAAGATATCACACTGGATATCCAGCCGGGCGAGACAATTGCCAGCATGGGTAATACCGGTTACGGTTCAGGATGCGCCTGATGCAACCGAACTGCCGCCCATTGAAGGACATGTCACCTTTGATGATGTCACTTTCGGCTATGTTCCTGAGACGAATATCCTTGAACACCTGTCCTTTGATGTAAAACCCGGACAGAGCATCGCACTGGTCGGACCGACCGGCGCCGGTAAAACCACCGTTGTCAACCTGATTTCCCGGTTTTACAATCTGAATGACGGACAGGTGCTGATCGACGGGCAGGATATTTCCAAGGTAACCCTGCATTCGCTCCGTTCCCAGATGGGCATCATGCTCCAGGACAGCTTCATCTTTTCAGGAACCATTCTGGACAATATCCGCTATGCCAAACTGGATGCCACTGAAGAAGAAGTCCGGGCTGCCTGTCATACGGTATGTGCCGATGAATTCATTAATGAAATGCCGGAAGGCTATCTCACCCAGATGGGCGAACGCGGAAGCCGCCTTTCTCAGGGTCAAAAACAGCTGGTCGCTTTTGCGCGTACCCTGCTTGCAAACCCAAAAATCCTGATTCTGGACGAAGCGACCTCCTCAATTGACGCCAAAACCGAACGGCAGCTCCAAACCGCACTCAACAAGCTTCTTAAAGGCAGGACCTCCTTTATCATCGCCCACCGCCTTTCCACCATCAAGAGCTGCGACAAGATTATGTATATCTCCAACAAGGGAATTACCGAATGCGGCACCCATGAGGAACTGCTTGCCAAAAAAGGTGATTACTACAAACTCTACATGGCGCAAAAAACTGAATAATCTCCAATTATAACCAAAATCCGGGACGCGGTAAAAGCAGTTTTACTTTTACCGCGTCCCGGACTATTTGTCCCAATATAAAACAATCGGGTGCTCCAAACGGAACACCCGATCATATTTCTACAAACTATTTTGACAGACAGTCAAACCAAGCAATCCGATTAATATCCGACTTTTCTCCAGATATCAAGCAGATCTTCCGGCAGATGTTTCTTCTTAGCCAGACCTTCCTGAATGTCCATATCATAAACTACGCCGTTTTCCTCGCCGACAACACGGTTACCAATACCCTTCTTCAGGATCTGAACCGCATGATAGCCCATACGGGTAGCTGCAATACGGTCACGGACAGTGGGGCTGCCACCACGCTGAATATGACCCAGGCAGGTACCTCTGGTATCGATACCGGTCATTTCCATGATTTCATGAGCCATCTCTTCAACAGTTGCAACCTTATTCAGCGAAGTAACTGCTTCGGCAACAACGACCGTAAAGTTCTTTCTGCCCTTTTCCTGACCTTCTTTCAAACGCTCAGCGATCTCCATCTTGATACGCTCATAACGTTCCTTGGGAGACTCACCCGGCAGAATGTTTTCGGGAAGAGCAATATAGGACGCACCGGTCGCAATGCCGACTTCCAGTGCAACCCAACCGGCTCTGGCACCCATGACCTCAACGATCGCACAGCGATGATGAGAGGTGATGGTATCGCGAATCTTGTCGATGGCTTCCATCGCAACATTCATAGCCGTATCAAAACCAATGGTGTACTCGGTGCAGGCAATATCATTGTCAATCGTTCCGGGAAGACCAACACAGGGAATACCCGCTCTGGAAAGGTCGCCAGCGCCTCTGAAGGAGCCGTCGCCGCCAATAACGACCAGACCGTCGATTCCAAATTTACGGCAGTTATCCACCGCTTTCTGGATACCAGCCTGTTCCTTAAACGCCAGGCAGCGTGCTGTGCCAAGCATTGTGCCGCCCTTCTGAATAATACCCGAAACGTCGCCAATGTCCAGGTCGATAAATTTGCCGTCAATCAGACCCTGATAGCCGTCAAAAATACCTTTGACCTTAATACCGCAGCGAACGGCATTTCTGACAATTGCGCGGATTGCAGCATTCATACCCTGCGAATCACCGCCGCTGGTCAGAATACCGATGGTTTTAACTTCCATGCTTATGAGCCTCCTGTTTTGTACTCTCTTTCAGTTTCAATTGTACTGAAAATGTAAAGGAATGTCAAGGCTGGCAGCACAGGTTCAGCAAATTGACTACAAATAATTATTTTTTCAACAATTTTGTGCAGTTTTCAGCAAGAACCTTTTCAGCCGCCCGTGCAGACGCCTCGTCCTTGTCCAGCACAAAGAAATAGAATTTGATCTTCGGTTCGGTTCCGGAAGGACGGATAATAAATTTATTACCATTTTCCAGCGTATAGGAAAGGACGCTGGATTTCGGCAGACCGGTAGAGGATTTTTCTCCGGTGACGTTATTAATGACAGTCTGTGCCTTATAATCCTTGAAGACGACGACCTTTTCGCCTTCCAGCTCCTGCAAAGGAGAAGCCTGCAGCTGCGCCATGATCTCGTTCATCTCGTTCATGCCGCTCTCGCCTTCAAATGCAAACGACTGCTGGGTGCACAGATAATAGCCGTATTTTGCGTACAGCTCGTTCAGCACATCCACCAGGCTCTTGCCCTGGGTCGCATAGAACGCAGCCATCTCGCAGATCATCATCGAACCGACAACCGCATCCTTATCGCGGACGTGCGGACCAGCCAGATAACCATAAGATTCCTCAAAGCCGAGGATATAACGGTCAACTTCGCCGGCAGCCTCCAGCAGGCCGATCTGTTCACCGATATACTTGAAGCCGGTCAGGATCTCGCGAACCTCAACGCCATACTCTTCCGCAATCCGGTTGGTCAGGTCGGTGGTAACGATTGTCTTGATGCAGATCGGGTCCTTAGGCATCTTGCCCAGAGCCTTGCGCTGGGAAGCGATGTAGTACAGCATCAGCGCGCCGACCTCGTTGCCGGTCAGCAGCTTATAGTCATTGCCGGTCTTGACAGCGATGCCGACACGGTCACAGTCCGGGTCGGTTGCCAGCATCAGGTCGGAACCGGTCTTGATGCACAGCTGAAGCCCAAGTTCCAGTGCCTGGCGGATCTCGGGGTTCGGATAAGGACAGGTTGGGAAGTTTCCATCCGGATATTCCTGTTCGGGTACGATGGTTAAATCTTCCTCTTTGATACCGATTCTCTTCAGGATTTCGCGGACCGGCTTATTACCAGCTCCATTGAGCGGAGAATAAACAATCTTGAATCCGGAAGAAGCGACTACGTCAGAGTTGAGGGAGCATTTCAGAACATCCTGATAGAAACTCTCGATGCAATCATCGCCGATGTATTCAATCAGACCTTTTTTGACGCCTTCTTCAAAATCCATCAGCTGGATATCGGTAAATTCATTGAGCGCATTGATGTTTGCCAGCACTTCATCCGCAGTCTCGTCGGTGATCTGGCAGCCGTCAGGACCATATGCCTTATAACCGTTATACTTAGCCGGGTTATGGGAAGCGGTGACCATAACGCCCATCGAAGTATGATAGTAACGGACAGCATAAGACAGGCAGGGAACCGGCATCAGTTCCTTGTAGATATAGACCTTGATACCGTTGGCAGCACAGACACGCGCCGTTTCACGGGCAAAAACGTCAGATTTGATACGAGAATCATAGCTGATTGCCAGGGAGCCGTTTTCATAATGTTTTTTGATATAGTTGGCAATTCCCTGGGTCGCCTTGCGGACGATATAGATATTCATCCGGTTGGTACCGGCGCCGATGACGCCGCGAAGACCTGCGGTACCAAAAGCCAGCTCACGATAAAAACGGTCGCTGATTTCCTCGTCCTTGCCCTCGATCGACTTCAGTTCCTCAATCAGGTCAGCGTCTTCAGTTGCAGAGTTTAACCATTCGGTATATTTTTCCTGAATCATAGCATACCATTCCTTTCCGGGCATCTGCTGATATATGCAAACACCGATATACCATAATCATACTGTAATTTTATCCCATTGTCAATCGTAATTTCGCCCAAATCTGGATAATATAATTATATATTCCAGATTCCAAACTGGTATTTTTGTCAAAAATGTGTGTAAGCACCGCGAAAAAGGCACACAGCCGGTATGATCCAGCCGTGTGCCTTTCCATTGCCGATTAAAGCCCGCTCTTGCGAACCATGTTGTAAAGCATACTTTCTTTCAGTTTTTCACTGTTTCCGCCCAGCAGATCGATGATCGCATATGCAAACGGAAGGGTGGTCGCCGGTCCGCGGCTGGTGATCAGATTTTTGTCCACGACGACGATCTCTTCCCGGTAATCCGATTCAGTAAACAGCGAAGTATACTTTTCACCGGGATAGGAAGTCAGCGTCCGTCCTTTGTCGATACCGGCCTGATGCAGCACCATCGGCGCCGCACAGATCGCGCCGATATACTTTCCTGCCGCGTCAAATTCCTGAACCAGGCGGATAACATCCGGATTGTCCCGAAGGTTTGCCGCTCCCGGCATACCGCCCGGCAGAACGACCATATCGTACTCCTGCATATTTTCATCCAGCAGCCGGTCCGCACGCACGGTAATGCCATGACATCCGGAAACCATCTGTTCGCCCGTTGCGGAAACCAGATCACAGCTAAAACCGCCTCTCATCAGGATATCCGCCAGGAACAGGGATTCTCCCTCTTCGTATCCGGTCGCAAGCAGCACTGCAATTTTCATAACCATCAGCCTCCTGAAAGATTTGTTGTACTTATCATACCATCTCCCGCTCATGACGGCAATGAATTTCCAGATTCAGGAAATATCGGTCAGTTTTGCGTATTCCTGTGCGATCAGTCCCGCTGCCAGCTGAAGCTGGTAAGGGTGTCCCAGCTGGTCCTGTCTCGAATCAAACCGCACTACCCTGTCAATAAATCCTGCCGTTTTCTCTCTGCTGCCGGTGATCAGGACGATTTTCGGCGGATACAATGGTTCCTCATCTCTGAGGTCATCGCATAGTCAAAATAAGCACCGGTATAGCTGAACAGCAGAACCAGCGTATCCTTTCCCGAAGTCCGAATGTATTCCAGCTGCTGCGGAAAGGATACATTCGTATAGATACTTTTACCCAGCATCAAAAGATCACTTTGCAGGCAGATCGCGGCGCTTTCCGCTTTCATCAGCCCGAATGCCGCAACCCTCTTATATTCCCGTATATCCTCCGCAGCCGCCCTTACTGCTGCCATATCCACCGTACCGGCAGCAAAAGCTATCTCCTGTCCGATACGCGCGGATAACTGATCTGCCGCACCATCTTTCACCCGCTCAAAAGACGGATGATACGCCTGCAGCAGCTGCTGCAGCTGGGCATATCCGCCCACGCCAACGTCGCGGCAGAACCGGGATACTGTCCCGATCCCCACATGGCACTGCTGCGCCAGTTCGCGAATTCCCATACCCTTTACAGTATCCGCGTGGCTGAGGATATACGCCGCAAGCTGGCTGTTGATCGAATCCCCTTTTTCTGATGCGGCAGCACTCAGAAAAAGAACCGGAAGTTTGTCATAAAGCATCTGTTCACCTCACAGAAAAAATATACCACTAAGCGCCCTTTTTGCTGCTGAACAATGGCTGGTCGCTGGAAGACAGCCATCCGCCAATGATCATCAGTCCAAGCCCGATAAAGTAGTTCACCGGCGGTATACTCCGGAAAATAACCAGTGAAAGTGCCGTCCCAATAAACGGCGATACTGCATAATAGGCGCTGGTTCTGGCGGCTCCCAGCTTTCTTTGGGCATAGACATAAAAGTAAATGCTCATTCCATAAGCCACCAATCCTACCGCCAGCACTGCCGGTACGCTCCACCACTGGCTGATTCTTTCTCCGGCAGATAAACCGATAACCAGTGAACCGCTTCCTGAAAAGATCCCTTTCAGCAGGACGATCTGAAGCGGGTCTTTACTGGACAACTTTCTTGTACAGTTGTTTTCCAATCCCCAGCAGACGCTTGCCAGCAAAATAAACAGCGAACCGGCTGAAAAGGTAAAGCCTCCGCTTGCATCCACCGACAGAATCAGGCAGGAAGCCGTTACAAAAAAGATCCCTGCCCACAGCCGCGCACTGATTTTTTCCCGGAACACTGCCAGCGCAATCAACGCTGTCGCAACAATCTCAAAGTTGTTCAGCAGCGAAGCCGCAGCGGCAGAGGTGTTTTTCAATCCAACCATCAGGAGCACCGGTGCTGCGATATCCAACAGGATCATCGCGACTGTATAGGGCAATTCGGCTTTAGTCAAAGCTGCTTCTTTCTGTCCTCTGCCGGTTGCCTTTCGCACCATCAGCAAAACCAGCATTCCAAGCCCTGCCCCAAGATACAGAAATCCCGCCATCAGCGTGGACGGCAGATAATCCAGCAGTATCTTGGAAAACGGCGCGTTAATTGCGTATAACCCGGCAGCCAGTATCGCAAGGGATATACCGGCTGCATTCTGAGACTGTGCATTTTTCATACGATTTTTTCGATTGCATTCATCAGATCCTGCATGGCAGCTTCATCCTGCTGCAGCACCGCGTCGACGATACAATGCTGTAAATGATCCTTGAGGATAACCTTACTGGTATTGGTAATTTCCGCCCGTACAGCCGCCAGCTGGATCAATACTTCGCTGCAATCTCTCCCCTCTTCAATCATTTTCTTGACTGCGTTCATATGCCCGATCGCGCGGGACATCCGGTTTAAAACCGCTTTTGTGTGCTCATGCTGATGCATCGCAAGACCTCCGCCGGATATCCCCCATAGGGGGATATTGATATGCCAATATTGTACTACACCGCATTGCCAAAGTCAAGCAGTTCCCGATTGAAGAAAGCAGATTTATCTTTCCATCCATCCCCGGACCAGACGCAGCATCTCGCCCGATCTTTCAGGCAGATCTGCCATCCAGGTGACCATCTGCCCTTTTTCCGGATAAACCAGGCATTTCTGTCCCCATTTCCCGCTGATGGAAAAACTGTCTTTGTCTGCCCAGAAAAAATATCCATATCCGCCGTCTTTTCCGGTAATCTGGCAGCTGGTAGCCATCCTGACCCAGTTTTCGGGCAGAATCCGTTGACCTGCAAAAACACCGCCCTGCAAATACAGCTGTCCGAGCAGACTCAGTTCATGCACTGTCAACTTCATCCCGGTTGCACCGTAAAACCGTCCCTGCGGGTCATTGGAGAATTCTGGCAGTTCAATTCCAAGCGGTTCAAACAGTCTGGGCATCAGATAGTCTATCAGATGTTCACCGACTGCTTCTGCAACTGCTACCCCAACCAGATATGCCGGGACATTGGAATAGCTGAATACTTCCGGGCTGTCGTATCCTGCGCCGCAGTTCAGCGCCCACCGCAGCCAGTCCTCACCTTCCGGACGGAATGGAAATCCCGGTACCGACATGGTCAGAAGCCTTCTGAGCGGCAGATGGTCAACCGCAGTTCTCACTTTTTCCGGCAATCCTTCCAGATATCTGCCCGGCAGCAGTCTGCCGAGACTGTCTTCAACTGACAGTTTTCCTTGCTGCGCAGCCAGCCCGACCGCTGTGGAAGTAAAACTTTTGACTGCCGAATAGATCGGATACCGCACATCCGGTGCAAACTGCCGGCTGTACACCACCTTTCCATCCGCAAAAACTTCCATTCCATATACTTTTAAATCGCGCTTTACAATTTCCTCTGCCAAATCCTGATACATTTTTTCACCTCGTTATAAGCGCACAAAAGCCCCTATCCCGAAAGGACAGGGGCTTTATCAGACAGATTAGCCGTAGATGGACAGCAGAACGCCAGCCGCAACAGCAGAACCGATAACACCGGCAACGTTCGGACCCATCGCGTGCATCAGCAGGAAGTTGGTAGGATCTTCTTCCGAACCAACCTTCTGAGAAACACGGGCAGCCATCGGAACAGCCGATACACCGGCAGAACCGATCAGCGGGTTGATCTTGCCGCCGGAGAGGATGTACATCAGCTTGCCCAGCAGGACGCCGCCGAAGGTGCCCAGGCAGAAGGCTGCCAGACCCATGGCCAGGATACCCAGCGTCTTGGGGGTCAGGAAGTAGTCATAACGTGCAGTTGCACCAACGGTAACACCCAGGCAGATGGTGATGATGTTCATCAGCTCGTTCTGAGCGGTCTTGACCAGACGGTCAACAACGCCGGACTCTTTCATCAGGTTGCCGAGCATCAGCATACCGATCAGAGGAGTTGCATCGGGAACCATGAAGCAGACAACCAGTGTAACCAGAATCGGGAATACGATCTTCTCAGTTCTGGAAACCGGACGGAGCGCGGTCATCTTGACGGCACGTTCCTTCTTGGTGGTCATTGCCTTCATGATCGGGGGCTGGATAACCGGAACCAGTGCCATGTAAGAGTAAGCCGCAACGGCGATGGAGCCGAGCAGGTGAGGTGCGAGGGTCTTGGTGACCAGAATAGCGGTCGGGCCGTCAGCACCGCCGATGATACCGATGGAAGACGCTTCCTCAGGCGTAAAGCCGAGCAGCAGCGCGCCAATAAAAGCGATAAAGATACCCAGCTGTGCGGCAGCGCCCAGCAGGAAGGACTTGGGGTTTGCGATCAGCGGACCAAAGTCGGTCATCGAACCAATGCCGAGGAAGATCAGCGGAGGGTACAGTCCCAGCTTAACGCCCAGATACAGGATATCGAGCAAACCGCCGTCATGCAACACCGTTCCGTAATCAATGCTGTTTCCAATATAGAACTCCATATGGAACAGACCGTTATTGGGGATGTTGGTCAGCATCATACCGAACGCGATCGGCAAAAGCAGGAGGGGCTCATACCCTCTGGCAATTGCCAAATAAGCCAAAAAGCAGGCAACGCCGATCATGACCAGCTGCTGCCAGTTGACATTAGCAAAGCCGGATGCAAGGACAATGTCCTTGACACTGTTTACGAATACTTCAAACATATTTCAGTTTCCTTTCTTCAGAGTAGTCTTGATCATCAGGTCAGAAAGGTCTGACATTTTCGGCAATCCCTGCACGGCTCCATGCACTCGAACCAGAACGAACTCTGCGAATACTTCTGACAACATAAGACTTGCCGCTGCCTTCTTCCGCAAGAATAACGGCCAGTGCTGCGGTAATCGCCGCCGCAACCTCATCATCCATATTCTCCCCGGCAGAAACAACCGGAGCAGCCTTAGGCTTTGCGGGAGCCGCAGATGCTCTGGGAGCAGGCTTGGGAGCAGGAGCAGCTTTAGGTTTGTTGCCGCCGGCGCTTTCCATGATCTTACCCGTGCCCCATACGAGCAGGATCAGCAGACCAAGCGCGATAAAGACAACGACGAGACCGGTAAATACCGTTCCCCAGGCTGTAGTCCAATCCATGTATCATATCTCCTTCATATATAGATTCTATATAAACCTGCCCGGGCTTTCCCGGCAGGATAGATAAAGATTGAAGCCGCTTCATTCACACCATGCACAGAAATTGACTTCCCATGCCGGATAGTACGGCTGATGTCTCAGGCAGATCCGATATTCCGGCTGGAGCCTATGCAAAAGCAAAGGCAGCGCAAAAATATCCTCGGTACGGTGATAAGCAGAAAACAGCAGTCTGGGTTTTTGACCCAGCGTCTGTACAGCACCCAAAAGCGCCTCCGCTTCCGCTCCTTCAACATCCATCTTAATCAGGGTACAGCGCTTCCCGCGGGTCAGCGAATCGATCGAATAAACCGGCACTTTCAGCTTTCCAGATTCGGACAGCGCGGAATTGCGTCCGGCAGCATTGTCAAACGTTTCTTCTCCATCCGACGACCAGACGCCGCCTTCAACCAATGCAAAACGGGCGTCTCCGGTAATCCCGGGCATAAACTCCTCCATTTTCTGAAGCAGCTTGCGCCGGTTTTTCGGGTCTGGTTCCACCGCCGTGACAGAACGGAATTTTCCGCCTGTAAATTCCAGCAGCTCCCGTACCGTATCGCCGTCATATGCACCAAGGTCATAGAAAGATTCGTCATTGCCCACTTTCAGCAGCCGGTACATCTCTTCCCTTTCCGATTCGCATTCAGAAAGATAACACAGCTTCCCGGTCATCCGGTAGGCAAAAAGATTGACAAATACTTTTTTCGACAGATCATCTGCCAGCAGCGAGTAGCTTTCCGCCAGTTCACTGCGATGCGCCATCGCATATTCCCGGTCCCAGATCCCGCCGCCAAACAGCGGCAGATCAGGAGCATACAACGTATGCCGCCCGGCAATGCTGTCAATATGCGCCATCACATCCGGCAAAAACGAGCCAAAGCAGAGCAGAATCACAAAGTCTTCAAGCCGTGATTCCACCTCAGCCAGCTTCTCGACCCGGTACCCCAAAAAACTCTGACCACGGACAAACGCATCCGTCGCAAAGACACCGCTGACCTTGATTCCACGTCTGCGGCACTCGTCAAACGCCTTTTGTGCGCCGTTGCCCATTCCATACAGGACGACCGGGCGGGTCTCAGACTGAAGCCGTTCCCAAAGGGTCATTTCCTGTAAAATGATGTCCATTTTCTTGGGAAAATCACCAGAAACTGCCATCAAATCCAAACTCCCCCATGCTAAGATTACCCTTATTATACCCTATTTTTCATCACTTGTCTATACTTTGCCGGGCAAAAATCCATCAAAAAATCACAGTTTGTTGACAATCTCATCTTGTAAAACGGGCTGCTATTTTTGGGGAAAGAGTCATATAAACTGAAGAATTCAGGAACTGTTCACAGTTTATTTTGTACGCTGATTGCGAAAAATGCCTGAATGTGATACACTGAATAACGATATGAAAAACAGGAGGATAAAGGAATTGGGACTTTTTGATATTATGGGCCCTGTGATGATCGGTCCGAGCAGTTCCCATACAGCCGGCGCGGCAAGGCTTGGAAGACTGGTGCGGCAGCTCATCGGCGGCGAGATCCGCAGGGTGACAATGTACCTTCACGGTTCTTTCGCCACAACCTACCGCGGACACGGCACCGACAAGGCGCTGCTTGCCGGGATACTGGACATGTTTCCTTCGGATGAGCGGCTAAGGGAATCCTTCCGTCTGGCAGAGGAAGCCGGCATCCAGTATGCTTTTATTCCGACTGATCTTGGGGAAGACTATCATCCGAATACCGTCAAGTTTGTCGTCGAAACCGCGTCCGGTATTTCACATACCATAATCGGTGCGTCGATTGGAGGCGGTCAGGTGCTTATCCGGGAAATCGATTCCCTTAAAGTGCGCTTTACCGGTGAACGTCCGATCATTATCTGCCGCCACGAAGATCATCCCGGCGTTATCTCGGGCATCTCGACCCTACTGTATGAAGCCCATATCAACATCGGCAATATGAACGTCGACCGCGACCAGACCCGCGGCAGCCACACCGCGCAGATGTATATTGAAATCGATTCCCTTCCGACAAGGGAACTGGAAAACCAGATCCGGGCAATTCCCGGTATTCTCAACGCGATGATCCTGCTGCCTGTTCAGGAATAAACCGGCGGCATATTCTGTATTACAAAGAAAGGAAATGTGTAAAATGGAACAGCTTAAAGAAAGAAAAGATATGGACCCTCGTTTTACCTGGGACTTTACCGACCTATACCCTTCCGACGAAGCCTGGGAGGAAGAAATGAAGGCTCTTGGCAGCGAGGTGGAAAGCCTTGCTTCCATTAAGGGAACACTTGGCGCTTCTGCCGCTTCGCTGAAAGCCGGACTTGACCGTTACTACGCGGTTGCCAAACGGCTTTTCCTTGCCGGATGCTATGCGTTTTTCCACATGTCCGCCGACAACGGCGATCCCCGCTACCAGCGGATGATCGGTCTTTCCCAGCAGCTGGAAGCAAAATTCGGACAGGTCACCTCTTTCCTCGACCCGGAAATCCTGGCGATCGACCCGGATACACTGACCGGATATATGCAAGACCCGTCTCTTGCCGAATACCGCCACATTATCGAAAATACCACCAGAGCCCGTGCACATACGCTGCCGGCTGAACAGGAAGCACTCCTTTCCCAGTTTGCACAGGTGCGCAATACCCCTGACCAGGTTTTCTCGATGTTTGGAGACGTTGATATCCGGTATGAGGATGTCATCGACGAAAACGGCAAACCTTCTCCGCTGACCAACGGCAACTTCGGCGTATACCGTGAAAGCCGCTGCCAGGCTGTCCGCAAGAATTCCTTTGAAAAGATGATGGGTGCTTTCAAAGCGGCGATCAATACCCTTGCTGCCAACTATACCGGTCAGGTTCGTCTGAACAATGCGTTTGCCCGTATCCGTGGATTTGGTTCCGCTTGTGAAGC
>CALWWT010000147.1 GCA_944385325.1 uncultured Clostridia bacterium
TGTCGCTGATCGACCGGGAAGGTTTTTCCAACATCCGCATCCTGACCAATGACGAGATGCAAAGGGCAAACTGTGATCTGTACAGCCTGTTGGGGGTATCCGACGGGCTGGTCACCGATTATTCGTCGGTATTTTTTGACTACCTGCTGCTGGATCGTCCGATCGGGTTTACGGTGGACGATATGGAAGAATACCGCCAGACCCGCGGATTTGTGGTGGACGACCCATATCCGCTGATGCCGGGCGCGTTTATCCATACGCCGGAGGAATTTACCGCCTTTTTGGCGGCGCTGCTTGCCGGTGAGGACGAATACCAGTCACGCCGGCAGGAGGTTGCCCGTCTGGTCAACCGGTATCCCGGAGGCGAGGACGCCGCACGCTGTCTGAAAATTGCGGGGATTTTAAAGAAATAAATCCCGGTAAAGGGCAGCGAACTGAAAGAAAGGAATATAAAACCAATGCGAAAAGTCATCACATATGGAACATTTGACCTGCTGCATTACGGTCATATCAATCTGCTGCGCCGTGCGCGGGCTTTGGGCGACTATCTGATCGTCGCGCTTTCGACCGACGAATTCAACCGCGGCAAGGGAAAGGAATGCTACTTTTCCTACGAGGAGCGCAAAGCGCTGGTCGAATCCATCCGGTATGTCGATCTGGTCATCCCTGAGACCTGCTGGGAGCAGAAGCGTGAGGATGTAAAGGAATTCAAGGTAGACACCTTTGTCATGGGCGACGACTGGAAAGGGAAGTTTGATTTTCTGAAAGACCAGTGTGAAGTTGTATACCTGCCGCGTACACCTGAGATTTCCACCACCAAGATTAAACATGACCTCTTCAGCCCCAAAAATGAGGAGGCGTCCAAATGAATCCTAATGAGCTTTTTCCGGGGGAGAATTATCCGGGCGCGCCGGAGCAGCCCGGAACGCTGCCGTTCGGCAGGCTGAATGACGATACGCCGCTGATGGAAAAGGGGATGACGAGGACTCCTTACAATATCCCGCTCGGTGTGACGCAGGAGCAGCTGCCCGGAGCGATACCGGTCGGAGACATTGCGTCCTTGTACGGCGAACAGAAAAAGCCGGGACGTGCGCTCAAGGTGCTGACCGGCGTGATCGGGAGCGGCAACGGCGGTATGTCGACCTATGCGGTCAATCTTTTCTGTGCCTTGCCGGTCAACGATTACGATGTGACCTTCCTTTCGACGGTCGAGCATCCGTTTTTTGAAAAGCAGATCAAGGACCATTACGGCAAGATACGGGTGATTCCGACCCGGACCCGGCATCCGCTCCAGCATAAAAAGGAACTGGCGAAGGTATTTGCCGAGCAGAAATACGATGTCTGCCATATCCACCTTTCGACTGCCAGCAATATCGAGCCTATCAAGGCGGCGATCAAGGCAGGTGTCGGCGTCATTATTGCGCATATCCACTCATCCGGCGCGGAAGGCGGAAAAATTGCCCGTCTGCTGCACAAAATAAACGCGCCGAAACTTGGCAAGATGCCGATCATCCGGCTTGCCTGTTCGACCGAAGCCGGGCGGTTTGGGTATGGCGGCGGCAGTTTTGCGGTGGTGCCCAACGCGATCGACCTTGGGCGTTTTTACTGGGAACCGGGGCGGCGCAACCGTTTCAGACGGTATTATGACCTTCCGCTGGACAGCTTTGTCATCGGCAATGTCGGGCGGTTTGTACCGGTCAAGAACCAGGGATATCTGCTGGAACTGCTGGCGGCGCTGAAAAAGCTGCGTCCGGACGCAAAGCTGCTGCTTTGCGGAGATGGTCCGAAGCTTGCCGAGATAAAAGAAAAAGCGGCTTCGATGGGACTGGAAGGGGACGTCTTTTTCCCGGGCAATATCGTCAATCCGCAGGACGCTTACTGCGCGATGGATGTGATGGTACTGCCGTCACTGTTTGAAGGTTTCCCGCTGACGGTTGCGGAAGGGTATGCCTGCGGACTGCCCTGTCTGGTATCCGACACAGTGACAAAGGAAGCCGGGTTTGACGAACATGTCGCGTTTTTCCCGCTGGACGGCGACAAAGCGGAGCTGGCGAAAAAAGCTCTTGCGATGGCGATCCCGGAGGAAGAACGTGAAAGCTTCCATGAACGGCTGCGGCAGCTGCATTTTGACTGGAACTCCCAGTCGGAAGAGATGCAGCAGCGGTATCATGGCGGCGAAACCGGCAGCAAGACCGGCTCCGAATGAAGACATGCTCCCGAAAGGAATGATGGATAAGAATGGAAAAATCGCTTGTCCGGAGGGTGGTTGACACCCTTTTGGACCACAATTTATACCGGATAGTTGTACTGGTGATGGTCGTTGTACGGACCTGTGCCTTTTTGAATCCGCTGATCGGGCCGTTTGTCAAATTTACGCTGGCATGGTCGGCGCTGATTTTGATCCGGGATCTGTTTACCGAGCGGTTGTTTATGAAAAACCGTTTCCGTGGGATACTCTATCTGTTTTTGATTGCCTACGGGCTGACGTCGTTTTTCAACCGGGATCAGAACTTTGCCCGGAACCTGGTCATGTGGGCGTATATCATCAGCAATATGCTGGTCATGTACAGTTACGACCTGACCAAATCGCCCGGACAGGTCAAACGGGAACTGCTGCACTTCAACCACACCTTTATGATCGCGACCTTTGTCGGGCAGCTGATCAGTCTGGTGACCTTCTTTATGGGGATCGCGTTTGCCTATCGCGTTGGAGACTCGGTTTATTATTACGGGGTCTACGAAGGGCGTATCTGGGGCTTTTACACCAACCCGAACGCCGCGAGCTTCTTTATGGTTATCAACCTGATGCTGACGGTGGTCAGCATTATTATCCAGAAGGAATCGCTCAGCCGTGGGCGCAAGGCGTTTTATCTGGTCAACAACCTGGTCCAGCTGCTGATCCTGTTTTTGTGCAATTCGAGGACCAGTATTTTTACCCTGTGTTTTTACATTGTCATGCTGGTGGTGCTGATGGCGCTGCCGGAGATCATCTGGAACCGGGATAAGGCATTGCGCGGCAGGAAGATTGGTCAGACGGTATTTGTTGCGGTGGTACTGCCGCTGGCGATACTGGGCACGCATACCTATGCGCTGGAGATCCTGCCGAACTTTGTATTAAAGACCTCGCTTTCGGAACAGCTCAACGAGCGGCTGGAGGACGTTACCAACACCAGTTCTACCGCGACGATTACCGCGGGCGACGTCGAGCTGGAGCGTGAGGATTTCGGCACCCAGTTTGGCGGACGGTATTTCCTGTGGCAGGCAGGCATCGAACTGATCAAGGATAACGCGCTGTTCGGCGTTGGAAACGACAATGTACCGGTCGAGGCTTACCGGTATGCGGCGCGGTACTTTACGCCGTTTGGCGAGGACATCTACCTGCCGGGCGTATCAGGCGGGCTGCACAACCTCTTTTTCCAGATTGCGGCGGCGTCCGGGCTTGTCGGGCTGGGAATATTCGTCATTTTTGGTGTGCTGGTCTTGCAGCGTGTGGTGCGGTACTATATCTGGATGATCAAGGAAAAGCGGTTTAACCAGCTGGCGGTAGCCTGCATCGGAGTTGTCATGATCATTGTCCTGCGGACGATGACCGACACCGGCATTATATACGGCATTTATTATCTGGGGGTCGTATTCTGGACCTACTTAAGCGCGGTCGTATACTTTATGGACAGCGAGTTTACAGCCGGCAGGAAGCCGTTTGTCGCGATGATTCACGACCGGATTTTCCATGGCAAAAAGGAGAGCTGGAAGGTCGCCCCGCGCCAGAAGCAGACCCAGAAACTGACCGCAGGGAAATTTAGGTCTGCAAGAAGTACCCGGTTACCGGGAACAGGCGATTGATTCCTGCATACGGCAAATAGTGGAAAGCGGCTGGATTGATCACATGCCGCTTTTCTGTTTTAAGGCGATCTGATTTTCTGAGGATACGCCACCGTTTAGGCAAAAAGGATTTGCCAGAATGGGAAACGAAAAGCAAGGGAGCCATAATTTTATGGAAGTTGAGACATTAAAGAGGGTCCAGCGGACGGTAGACGAGATTCTGCTGGTGATCGACAGCCAGGCGAAGGCCTGCGGCGTGCCGTACTACCTGTTTTACGGGAGCGCGCTCGGTGCCATCCGGCACAAGGGCTTCATCCCGTGGGATGACGACGCGGACGTCGTGCTGTTCCGGGAGGATTTTGAGAAACTGCGTGCCTACTGGGCGGCGCATCCGGTCGAAGGGTACTTTTATCAGGACATTACGACCGACCCTGGCTATCACGTCAAGATCACCAAGATCCGCAAAAACGGCACCGCCTTTGTCGAGCCGCAGCTGAAAGACTGCGAGATGCACCACGGGATGTTTGCCGACATATTTGTGCTGGACGATTACGTCAAAAACCCGTTTTTGCGCCGGATGACCGAGTATATCACGATGTTTGATTACAACGCGACCCGGCAGTATCTGCCGGAGGCGGCATTGCCGCGGATGGTTTACCGGATTACCAACCGGATTTTCCGCGGCGGCAGGATCTTCCGCTGGTGGTACCGTTCAGTTTTCCCGAAGCTCAAAAAGGACGAAAGCATGTGTTCGGACATTGCTTCCTTTACAAATTCCCACCGGTATGATTTCAAACGGGAATGGCTGGGCACGCCGCAGTATGTCGCCTATGACGATATCCAGCTTCCGGTCCCGGAGAACGCGGATGCCTGCCTGAAGGTCTGCTATGGCGACTATATGACGCCGCCGCCGCCCTCCGCCCAGGTCAGCAACCACAAGCTGTACCACATTTCGTTTGATACCGAATACCATCCCGGGTCCGGAAAGGGGACAGGCAACTGATGTCCAAATCGATCACACTCAATTCGATATACAATTTCATCCTGAAGGTATTCCGTCTGATCGTGCCGGTGCTGGTCGGACCGTATATCCAGCGGCTGTTCAATGCGCAGCTGTACGGAAGCTTCAACGATGCGTCGACCTGGGTAGACCTGGCGCTGGTATTCGGCAGTTTTGGTATCTACACCTATGCGGTGCGTGAGGTATCGGCAGTCCGTGACGACCGGGAGAAGGTCAGAAGGCTGTATGCGAGCCTGTTCACGATGGGACTGGTCACCAACCTTGCGGTAGCGGGGCTTTATACAGCCGTGATCCTGTTCCAGGCGGATTCAGCCGCGCGCAGCATCTACCTGGTGCTCGGCTTCAAGGTCGTCGCGAACGTCTTTATGGTGGAATGGCTCAACGAAGCGGGCGAGAACTACCGGTTTATCACCATCAAGACGATCATAGTCCGTTTTTCCTACCTGGTCGGGATATTTGTGCTGATCAAGGAGCCGGACGACGTTCTTAAGTACACGATGCTGGTCGTCGCGACCGACCTTGTCAACAACCTGATCAGCTTTGTTTACGTTACCCGGCGGCTCGGCATGAGCTTTGAAGGCATCAGCTGGAAGGAGCATTTTCTGCCGCTGGTCAACATCCTGGTGATCAGCAACGTCAATCTGCTTTACACATCATTGGACAAGATGATACTCGGGCAGGTTGCCGACAAGATGCAGGTTACCGTTTATAAAACGCCGCAGGACATCACCTATATGATCGGGCAGCTGCTGGCGTCGATCGTACTGGTAGCGGTGCCGCGGCTTGCTTATTACAGCGGGAACGGGCGGATGGAGGAATTCATGGCGCTGGTGGACAAGAGCTACCACAGCTTCATGCTGATTGTATTCCCGGCGTGCACCGGTGTTGCTTGTCTTGCGCCGGAGATTATGTGGATATACGGCGGCGGACGGTATGACGCGTCGATACCGGTGCTGGTCGCGTTTGCCATCCGGACGATGGAAAGTGCCGTGTACACCATCTGTGCCAACCAGATACTTTATGTTCTGCATCAGGAGAAATTCCTTGTTCGGGTGCTGCTGGGATGCGGACTGCTCAATGCGGTGCTTGACCTGCTGCTGGTAGCGGCAGGCGGCTATACGCCGCTCAGTGCGATTGTCTCCACCTTTATGGCAGAAGTCATCCTGATGGCGATCATTTTCTGGTACATCCGGGTGAAGCTGCACATCCCGTTCCACTTTGTCAGCCGGCAGAATGTCCGGTACCTCTTGCTGTCGCTGACATTTGTGCCGGTCACGCTGGGGATACGGGCGATGGGGCTGGGGTATATCTGGACATCGGTCCTGTCGGTGCCGGTCTGCTGCCTGATTTATTTTGCGATGCTGCTGGTGGTGCGGGATGAGACGATGCTTTTCCTGGCAAACAAGCTGCTCGGGCGGTTCAGACGCGGGTCGTAACCGGCTGGAAGGAGGAACCAATGCCACTGTTCAAACGGGTATATCTTGAGATCGGCAACATCTGCAACCTGCACTGTCCCTTTTGCAGTCCGCGTATCCGACCGGCGCGGCAGATGGATTTTGACGAATTTACGCGGGTTTTATCCCAGCTGCGCCCCTACACCGATTATCTGTACTTCCATATAAAAGGAGAGCCGCTGGCGCATCCGCTATTAGCGGAATTTCTCGCGGAAGCATCCCGTCA
>CALWWT010000148.1 GCA_944385325.1 uncultured Clostridia bacterium
CGAGTGAGCTGCTCACTGTCAATTAAGCACTCACTGGAACTACGTGGGGCGGCACGCCGCTGACAAGTTTTCGCTCAGTTACACCCGGGGACTGTCCGGTGGACAGTTCACGGCACACAAAACCAACCGTATCGCCAACTCTGCGCACCTTCTGAACTTTACGAAAACGAAAAATTCCCACCAGCCGCGACGGTTTCGACAAAATAGCGGATATCGTCCATTGCGTGGTCGTTTTCCTTGACCGGCTGGTCTTTGGCAGAGGACTTATCCCAGACATAGAGGGTAAACTCCCTGAGCGCATCCCGGCAGCTGCTATGGAACAGCAGCCGCCCTTCGCTGAGCATCCCGGCGGTATGGTGAATCCCAGTCAGAACCGAGTTTTTCGCCTTGCGCACCGAAAACCGCCCAGCCTTGCGGATACACTGGATAAACGACGCCGCCGACGGGTCGACGATCACCTGCCTGACCGGTAAATCACCAGCCAGCTTTTGGAGCGCCTGATAATACTCCTCATCGGTCAGCGCGCCTTTTTCCCGTCCGTTGTGGTAAAATTCCCGCATCCGGTACCACCTGCCGTCCGATTCACCCCAAAGCCCGGCAGAAAACGGGTTCATTGTCCCGTAGTCGACCGAAATGACAAACCGCCCGAGCTTCTCCGGCAGCGAATCGACCACCAGCTTTTCGGAAAACATCGGGTAGACCAGCCCATCCGCCGCCGCCCATTCCCCAAGAATGAACCGCCTGTAAAATACGCCGGTATACATCGAGCGATACCTCTCGATCACACTTTCCGACAGCGACGGGTTGTCCTCCATCGTAAAGTGCAGCCGGAGCACCTTCTTCTGCTGCGCCTTGCAGATCCACTCGGTATACAGCCAGTGGGTCGGACCCTCCGGGTTCAGGCTCATCCAGATCTTCGCGCCCTCGACCGAACATCGCGCCATCGCCTGTTCGACAAAGCTTCTTGGCATCAGCGCGGCTTCGTCCAGCAGCACACCGCCCAGCGTCATCCCCTGAATCAGCGCGGCGCTTCCCTCGTCCTTGCCGCCGAACAGGTAAAACCGGTTTTTGCGTTTGCCTCTGGATAACTCCATCACATTCCCTGACGCCCTTACCCGGTAAAGCCCGGCGACCGCGCTTCTCAGCGGCTGGACGACATTTCGCCGGCAGGCGCCGACCGTTTTGCCGCAGATGGCAAAGGAGGTATCCTGATAGCACTCCATCGCCCAGAGGATAAAGGAGACTGCAACGGCAGTCGTTTTACCGGAACGGACGGCGCCGTCACAGATCAGCACGTTATACCGTTCGCTGTCCTCGCCGGTCCACCAGGTCAGTACCCTTTTCTGTTTGGGGCTGAATTCGGAAAAGCGGGGTTTATTTAAAGGTTTGTTCTGTTTCATGAAAAAAACGCCCCTTCCGCTTATTCATCCCGTTCATAACCGTCTCCAGCCTGCACCGCCGTCACCTCATAATCCGGCGCATCCTGGCTCATGCCGCGCAGTACCTCCAAAAGGCTCTCATCCTCCTCGCCGTCATCCTGTTTGAGGATATCCCACAGCTTAAGCAGCGCACGCTCGCGGCTGTAAAGCTTAAGGGTGACCTTGCCGCCGGTACCGACCGAGACCTCAGAGATATTGCGGGTGTCGATCTCATCCGAGCACCTTGCGTGCACCTCAAAGCCCTTGTCCCCTTCAAAAAAGTAAAGATACCGCCCGATATCGTCAAACGCCATATGGGCGATTTCCGCGCGGACCCGCTCAGGAGTCGCGCGTTCCAGGATCGCTTCCCTCGATTCCAGTTCGCGCAGTCTTTTTTTGAGTTTGCGCAGGACGGCGCGTCCAGCCTTTTCAGGGGAATCGCCGTTTTCCGGCTGCATACCGGACGCGAGAAGCGCCTCAGCCGGGTCGGCGGTACGGCGGTAGATCCGCAGGAACCTCTTTTCACTCTCGGTCATCAGACAACCTCCAACGGGTCACAGAACAGGCATTTATAAGAAAACGGGCTGCGTGCAAAGCGGATACCCATCAGCATCCAGGCTTCCCGGCTGCGGAGCCGAACCCCATCAAAAAACAGTTCAACGCCGACCTCATTGTTATCGAACAGCCTGCGGTAGATCGCCCTTGCCTGAGAGAGGGAAAGCCCGTCCCAATGCTGAAGCAGCCGACCGTGACAAAACAGACAGACAGAAAAGTAATTTGCGTCCATGGCGCCCTCCTTTTTAAATATATGTTCGTCGAGATAAAACAGGGTTGCATTTTTTGCCGAAAGGGTTTAAAATAAAATTAGAAAGAGAGATACCTCCTTTAAATGGGCAAAACCTGAGCCGGCTGCCCGTCAGATGCGGCAAACGAATATTCCAAAAAAACCATTCTTTTGACCAAGCCCTGTCCTGCCGGCCGGCAGCCAGGCAGCGTTCACCCGGCAAACCGGAATCAGACAGCCGTGACAGCCGGAGAAAGGCAGGACAAGAGGGATTGAACTTGTTTTTAAATGTTTGTTCTGCTGCCGGCGAAAAAAATGGACGGCTTCCCTTCACCGGTCACTGTACCGTTATGGCAGCGAAGCCGGGCTGAAAGGAGCTTCAAACCAACTGTTCACAGGTTCAAGGCAATGGAGCGGACACCGAGCGGCAGAAAGCTGCGACAAGCAGCCTGATCGGGATGCTGCGCACAAACACCGCTGCACCGGAGCACCGGTGCTCCGGTGCAAGCCCGACTGTGGGACAGAAGATTGAAAATAAGCCGAGTGGAAAAGGAATATTTGTTTCTCATAGTTTTATTATACACTCATTTTCTAATTTCGTCAAGGGGTTTCAAACAAAAAATCGAAAAAATTTTCGTTTTTTTCAATGGCACCGCGAACACCTGCACCAAATTGATAAAGAAAGGAGCGTTTGTATGAATCAGAATGCGACGATTCCCCCATCGCTGAATCTGCTGGAGATGATCGGGCGGATAGATCAGCTGCTGCGGGAGCAAAAGAAGACAGCGTCACAGATGTCGCGTGACCTGGGGTTTTCAAGCGGGCTGTACAGCCAGTGGAAACAGGGCAAACAGAGTCCGTCTGCCGGCAGGCTGTACCGTATAGCGGTATATCTTGGGACGAGCGTCGACTATCTTGTCGGGCTGGAGCCGGACACAGCGGGTGCCGGGCTCCGACACGAGATCATGCAGGCGCTTGGGGCGCTCCAGCCGCAGGCGCTGGAGAAGGTACGGGATTTTGTATTGTTCATTGCATCCCAGGCTGAGAAGAATGCCAAGTAACGGCGGCAGGTGGTCACTTTCTTGCTGCGCATATTCCCTTTCGGTCATTCAGGTTTGCTCTCACTGGCTGAGAGCAAACGCAACACACCCCTACCCTAATCATCACCCACCAACAGCAAAAGGCGGTTCCGTTTATATCGGAACCGCCTTTTTCAAATGCAGCGATCTATTTTATTTAACCCACTCACCATTGGAGTTGACATAGTAATAATAGCATCGCAAATTAAGCATTAAATTTATAAGCAAATTCATGTATTTTGCAATTATACAATATAGAAACAAATACCAGTTGCAAAATAACTAAAGTTATGTTAGACTTATACCCACAGGAGCGATAGGATATCAATCCGATAGGAAATATTCTTCACCCAATCCCCCAACCATTTAAACAGGAGGAAAACTTACATGAATCATAACTTTAAAAAAGCAATGACCGCGCTGATGCTTTCTGCACTGATTGTATCCAGCTTTTCGGCGGTAACGGCAGGCGCAAACGATGCCGCAGGCCGGCTGATCCATCGTGAATCTGCAAGCGCTTCTCAGGATGAGGAGCTTAGTGGAAGCTCCAGCTCTTCCGACACCGATGAAGGAAGCAGTTCTTCTTCCAACGCTGATGGAACCAGCAGTTCCAGCAGTTCCGAAGAAGAGGAGGAAGAGGAAGGAAGCAGCTCTTCCGGAGAATCTGAGGAAAGCAGTTCTTCATCTGAAACATCATCCAGCGAGAGCAGCACTTCTTCGTCTGATGAAGAATCGTCCGAAACCAGCAGCGATACTTCTCAGGAAGCACCCGAAGGCGCAGTATCAACCGAAGAAGAACTTCGGGAAGCAATTGAGAGTGCCGAAGGTGAGATTGTCCTTGCTGACAACATCACCCTGAATGCACCGCTGAACCTCGAAAAGGCAGTCAGCATCGATGGCAACGGTCACACACTGGTTTCCGGTTTTGCAAGCCTGGACAGCCTGATTGCCCTGATGCCGGGTGCAAGCGGTTCGAAATTCAAAAACATCACCCTGACTGTCAGCGAAGGGAACAAACACTCCCTCAACATCTGGAAAGCAGGCGATGTGACGCTGGAAAACGTCACTCTCGACCATTCCGCAGCAGCAACCGGTGCACCGCTGGTCATCAACAACTCCAACGTGACCATCAATGGTAAATGCACCGTCATCACCGGTGAGAACTCCTGGTACGGCATCAACCTTGACGACCGTTACGGCGAGACTTCTCTGACCTTTGACCTCGAAGCAGAGATCACCTTCAGCGACGTATACGGAAAAGACCTGCTCTGGATGGACGAAAGCCAGTCCCAGATCACCGTCAACAATCCGGAAGTTGCAGGACTTGTATACAGCGAACTGCGCGGCCAGTATCTGGCACCGACCGTACTTGCTGACGGCAACAAATACGCAACCATTCAGGAAGCAATCGCCGCAGTCGAAAGCGGTACCATTACCCTGCTTCAGGACACCATCGTCTACAGCGCAATCACCATCGATAAAGACCTGACCATCGATGGCGCAGGCTTTACCCTCATCGGTTCCGAGAAGGAAGGCAGCTTCCCTGTCGAGTACCGTGCGCTGACCAGCAACATGATGAACATCACCAATGGCGCAACTGTCACCCTGCGTGATGTCCAGCTGACTGCCGGCAACCTGAACCATGATGTCCTGTACATTGAACAGGGCGGCAACGTCACTCTGGAGAATGTATCTCTTGACCATACCAATGCAGCAGGTGGTGCTGCGATGACGATTGAGAGTGCCGACGTAACCGTTTCCGGCAGCCTGAACGTCATCACCGGCGAAAACTCCGAGTGCGGTATCAACGTCGACTCCGCAACCCACAGCCAGGATGCAACCCTGACCTTTGCAGACGGCTGTGATGTCAAGCATCAGGACGCAAGCGGCAATGAAGTTCCGCTGGTCAACCTTGATCTGGCTGAAGGTCAGTCCCCTGAGTCTGCGGTTGTCAACCCCGGCAATGCAGGACTTGAATTTGATGAAAACGGACAGGTCGTTCCGATTCCTGGCGAGGAAGAACCGGAAGAGCCTGAAACTCCCGAAGCACCGGTTGCAACTGTAACCGTCAACGGCGTCGAAGTCGGTAAATTCGATACCCTTCAGGAAGCTCTCAACCATGCACCCAGCGGAGCAACCATCACCGTTACCAAAAACGGCCTGAGTGCAGTTGTATCCGGCAACCGTATCTTTACGATTGTTCTTGCAGGTGAGGCAACCGAATACCCGGCACTGAGACCTGCAAATGGTTATCTGCTTGCCAACCTCGGCGGCGGTCAGTACTATGTATACGAAGCTCCGCTGATTCCTGAGATTCCGGATACCGATCCTCTGGACGGCTGGGTCAAGCGCGGCAGCAGATGGTACCTGTATGATAACGGCAAGAAGCTGACCGGCTGGCATAAAGACGGCAACGCATGGTACTACATGGATTCGAGAGGTGTCATGCTGGATGACGGCCTTGAAGTCATTGACGGTGTTACCTACTACTTCTACAACTGGGGCGGTATGGCTAACGCATGGTGGTACAAGGACGACAACGGCGACTGGTTCTACTTCCGCGGCAATGGTGCGATGGCGAAATCCAGCTGGATTGAATGGAAGGGCGAGTACTACTACGTCGGCACCGACGGCAAGATGCTCACCAACACCACCACTCCCGACGGTTACCGCGTCGACCGCAACGGCAAGTGGATTCGCTAAGGTGGCGTGTCGCCACGGACTAAATCGCGATGATCGCTCCTGCTTCGCAATCCGCTCGGTCGTGATAGTAACAGCCTGAGCGAACGCGGCACAGTGCCTGTGCTCCCTTGATGCCGAAGTGATACCACGCTCCAAAAGGTGGCAAACCAACACTTCGACCACGCATTGACGTTAAAAGATTGCGCGTACTCACTGCCCGGTGATTCATGCGAGCGCAGAGCGAGTGCCAAAGTCACGCACAATGTGAGTACGATAATGACAAAAAGTTTAGGTCAAGCCTTTTCAAAGGCTTGCGGGTCCAGGGCAGAGTCCTGGTCGCCTTCCGCAGAAGGCGAAATCCCTTATTCCCCAAAACTAGCTCAGCAAGGGGTAGCAAAATGCCCGCAGGTATTTTGCGTCGCAATTCCCGCTGGAATTGCTGGACGCTATAGCAAGGGCGTCCCCTATGGATGAAGTGGGTTCGATGCCCACTTCATCCATAAAAATCGAGCGAGCATGTCACTACCAATTACGCAGTCTGTGGAACTACGTGGGCCGGCACGGCGCTGACAAATCTTTGACCTGTTCCCCTCTTCAACTGTCCGGTGGACAGTTGGAGACGGTAACCACTACCGTAACCACTAAGGACGTATCACACCAGAACAATCTGGCGGACAGTCGTATGATATCGGAATGTTTCCGCTGCCCGTCTGTTTGACTGACGCGGCAGAATACTTCCGATACCAGTTTAACACGGTGTCCGGCAAAATAAGGTCACTTTTATGCCGATACCAAATCTGCAAGACTGGTATGCCGAATATATTCATATCTAAATCACTCGGCATTTTACCGCCGGTACACAAATCTAATGGTCATATCCATTTCCTGCCATTCATTTACCGTTTACCTTTCACAATTCACTCAAAAATCGTCGTGTCGCCCACCAACTGGGGCGTGACTAAACCGCCGGAAACGGACAGTGCAACGTTGGGGACGTTGATAAACGTATTGCACCATCTGCCGGCGGTTCACGATTTACAATTCACAGCTTACAAATTCCGGCGCTGCAGTAAAATTGCAGCGCCGGTTTTGCTGTATTATGACGATATTTTAAAGGAACTTGAGTCAAATGTAAAAACATTTACAAGAAAATTGACGGATTTTTACAAAAGTGGTACAATAAATATATAATATAGAATACCCTGTTGTTATAGAAAGGAAGTATCCCAATGGCACAATCGAGCGAACAGCAGAAGGTTCAGCTATTTGAGCAGACCCCGGTTCCCAAAGCCGTCATGACCCTGGCAGTACCGACAATTCTCAGTTCACTTGTCATGGTATTATATAACCTTGCCGACACCTATTTTGTCGGAATGCTGAACGACCCTATCCAGAACGCGGGCGTCACGCTGGCAGCGCCGCTGCTGCTGGCGTTCAACGCGGTCAACAACCTGTTCGGCGTCGGCAGTTCCAGCATGATGAGCCGGGCGCTTGGGCGAAAAGACTACGAAATGGTTCGGAAAGGGTCAGCGTTTGGTTTTTACTGTGCGTTAGCCTTTTCCATATTATTTTCGATCGGGTACACGGTTTTCAGCGGCCAAATGCTGACGCTGCTGGGCGCGACGGAGGAAACATCAGGCGCGACAGCCGGATACCTGCTCTGGACGGTCAGCCTGGGAGCGGCGCCGGCGATACTGAATGTCGTCATGGCGTACCTGGTGCGGTCGGAAGGCGCGGCGCTGCACGCGAGCGTCGGAACGATGAGCGGATGCTTGCTGAACATCATACTTGACCCGTTTTTTATCCTGCCGTGGGGTCTGAACATGGGCGCAGCGGGCGCCGGGCTTGCGACGTTTATTTCCAACTGTGTTGCCTGCCTGTACTTTTTTGTGCTGCTGTTTATCAAGCGCAAAACCACCTTTGTCAGCGTCAACCCCAAAAAGTTCAGCTTTGACCGCCGCATTGCGATCGAAGTATTCCGGGTCGGCATTCCGGCGGCGATACAGAACCTCTTGAACGTCACCGGCATGACCATTCTGAACAACTTTACCGCCTCCTACGGTTCTGACGCGGTCGCGGCGATGGGAATCGCCCAGAAGCTCAACCAGATCCCGATGCAGATCGCGCTGGGCATGTCGCAGGGCGTCATGCCGCTGTACAGTTACACCTATGCGAGCCAGAATTATACCCGTATGCGCAAATCGGTCCTGTTTACGATACGCATCAGCCTGTCGTTTGCGCTGGCGGTATCGGTAGGGTACTTTATTTTCTCGGAACAGCTGGTGCGGCTGTTTATGAACAATCCGGACATTGTGGCGTATGGAAGCCGTTTCCTGTACGGGATGTGCCTGGGAATCGTCTTTTTGTCGACCGACTTTACAGCAGTTGGCATCTTCCAGGCGACCGGTCAGGGCGAAAAAGCGTTTGTCTTTGCGATCCTGCGGAAGATCGTGCTGGAGATTCCTGCGCTGTTCCTTCTCAACTGGCTGTTTGGGGTATACGGTCTTGCCTACGCGCAGTTTGCCGCGGAGGTCGTCCTTGCAGCGGCAGCGGTCTTCACCGTTGTGCGGATGTTCAAAGGCTTCGAGCGGCGGCGTGTCGCCGCAGACTGTTTGCCAAAGTGATACCACGACCCGGTGTCCGGGCTGACAGTTCGCGATGGTCGCTCCTGCTTCGCAATCCGCTCGGTCGTTAAAATAACAACGTGAGCCAACGCGGCGGGCAGATGGTGCGGGTTTATTTTTTGTACAATGTTGGTACGATAATTTCAAAAAAGTTTTACTCGATTTTTTTCAAAAAATCGCGGGAGTCCAGAGGGCTGGT